>JBIIEG010000095.1:0-4557 GCA_044237955.1 Gammaproteobacteria bacterium | reverse complement strand
TGTGTCAGGTGGCGATTGAAGGGCTTGTGATCAAGGACAGAATAACAAGAGCACATGGATGTGCGACCCTGAAAGCGCCACCTGACACAGTTGAATGAATACTCTCTAATATTTAAGTAATCTATTCATAAAAATATTTTTATAGTAGTTTTTCCAATTCCGGCAAAATCTTAAATAAATCTCCCACCAATCCATAATCTGCAATCTGAAAAATAGCTGCATCAGGATCTTGATTAATCGCAACAATCACCTTGCTATCCTTCATGCCAGCCACATGTTGGATTGCACCTGAAATACCCACAGCAATATACAAATCCGGGGCAACAACTTTACCTGTCTGACCTACCTGACAATCATTCGGTGCAAAACCCGCATCCACTGCTGCGCGTGATGCACCTATCGCAGCCCCTAATTTATCCGCTATTTTTTCCAGGCGTTTAAAATTTTCAGCACTGCCTAAACCACGACCACCGGATATCACAACCTGCGCTGTGGTTAATTCAGGACGCTCTTGCACATTTTCTTTTTGAGAAATCCATTCTACTGTTGTGCATTCAGCGTTGTGATTGATAGTTTCAATAGAAGCAGGGCTGTCTTGTAATTCTGTAGGTTCATATGCGGTCGTGCGAATCGTTAAAAGTTTAATATGATCCTGTGATTGAACCGTTGCTAATGCGTTGCCTGCATAAATAGGACGCACAAAAGTGTCAGGAGAAATAATTTTTATCACATCTGAAATTTGAGCCACATCTAATAAAGCTGCAATTCTGGGCAATAAATTTTTACCGAAAGCAGTCGCCGGCGTGAGCATATAGGCGAAATTTTCTGACAGAGTGACAGCAAGTGGCGCTATATTTTCAGCTAGTGCATGCGCATATTGTGGGGCGTCTGCCAGCAATATTTTTTTCACCCCCTTTAACTTGGCTGCTTGTTCCGCAACAGTAGCGCAATTGTGTCCAGCTACTAATAGCACTATTTCGCTTGATAACTGTTTCGCTGCTGTCATGACAGACAAAGTAGCTGGCTTGAGAGATTGATGGTCGTGTTCAGCGATAATGAGTATGTTCATGCGTTTTATACCCATTCAACTTGAAGAGGCTGGTTTTGTTATTCAACTTGAAGAGGCTGGTTTTGTTATTCAACTTGAAGATACAAAACCAGTATCTTCAAGTTGAATGGGTATAGAAATGTAATATAGCGATAATAAAAATTAAGCGGTTGTTTTTGTAGGTGTGTTAGGCAATTTTCTTGCTATCCAAAAACTAATGAAAGAGAAAAATGCGACAACGAACATCACGCAACTAAATCCTAGCGTATAAGCATTGATAGCAGCTGTGTGTACTGCTGCCAATTCTGTTGCGTTCAGATGTAAATTTCCAGGCAGTGGTGTGCCATTGAGTAATTGATTGAGTTGGTCTGGGTGGAAACGAGCCAAAGCACCCCCGCTATTTTTTAGCCAATGCAACATGCCATGATTTGTCATGTGGGTCATCAAGGCAACGAGAAATGCTAAGCCTATCGCCCCGCCGATTTGTCTGACGCCACTTGTGATGCCAGAGACAACACCCCGTTTTTCTGAGGGCGCTTTAGATACTGTGGTAGACATGACGCCAATAGAAATCAAAGGTGAACCAATACCGAATAACAATAAAGCGGGGAATAACCACGAAAAATTATGTTGCCAGCAAAAAATGGCAATCCATAAACTGCTGACCATGAGCATAGCTGTGCCCAAACTGACAGGCAGGCGTGGTCCAAAACGATCTAACATTCTGCCTGCAATAGCGGAGCAAAATAGAACAGGCACTTGTGCGCTTAATAAATAAACACCGGTTTTGAATGAAGAGAGAAATAAAGTGTTCTGCAAAAAGATAGCCCAAAATATAAAGCTCATATAAGAGACTTGTACCAAGCTGATGATTAAAACACAGCGTGAAATGCAGGCATCTTTAAATAAACTGAAATCAACAAATGGGGTGGGATGTTTTTGTTCTGTTTTTATAAAAACGAATAAAGCAAGAGTGGCCACAAAAAAACAGCTGCTAATAAGGGCAGAGGTCCACCCCAGAGAGTCTCCTTGCATAAAAGCAAAAACGAGACAAATAACAAAAACAGACAGTGAAATAAATCCTAACCAATCAAAACCTTTTTCTCGCAATGGATGCGCTACATCTTTGGGCACTAAAAACACAGTAATTAAAATAGCAGCGAAGGCGACTGGAAAGTTAATCCAAAATATCCAACGCCAGTTTAAATAAGTCGTTAAAAACCCGCCCAATGTAGGGCCAAAAATTAAAAAGACAGAGGCGATAGACACATACAGGCCTATCATTTTTCCAAATTCTTCCGGCCCCACAATACTTCTAAATAAAGGACCCGCAGTGGGGATCATCAATGCGCCCCCTATGCCTTGAAGCGCACGACTTGCAATCAGCCATTCTCCTGTTGATGTTAGCGCGCATAAGATGGAAGAGCCGATAAAAAGAATCATGCCGCTTAAAAATATTTTACGGTGTCCAAGTTTGTCGCCGAGTTTTCCACCTAAAATAATCAGCACTGCCAAAGCCAATACATAGGCGTTAATCACCCATGGCAATAAGGTGTGCGACAAACCGAGATCACGCTGTATGCTCGGTAATGCAATCGGTAGTGCTGACTGATCTAGAAAAACCATGGCGAGAGAGCTGCTAGTTGCAGCTAAAACCCACCATTTGCGATTGGATGAAGTGGTTATAGACATATTTTCTTAGGGTGGATAGCGTGTTTTTTGTGTCAGCAGTATAGTCTATATCCACAACAAAAAGTATAAATCGAAAAGATTTTTGTGGTAGATTTATCAACAAGATTATTGTCGGAAGCTATATCCATGAGCGCTAAAAATTTACCCCCGGTTGTTCTGGCATCTAATAACTTAGGCAAGCTAAGAGAGTTTAATGAAATCCTCTGCGACGCACATTTGTCTATTATTCCACAATCAGGTTTAGGTATACCTGAAATCGAAGAAACAGGCTTGAGTTTTGTGGAAAACGCTATTCTCAAAGCACGTAATGCATCATTTCATAGCGGTTTGCCTGCATTGGCAGATGATTCTGGATTAGAGGTGGCAATTCTAAACGGTGCGCCAGGCATTCGTTCAGCGCGTTATGCAGGCAGTGAAACGATTAAAGCCAATGATGCTGAAAATTGTAAAAAACTACTCAGTGATTTAATTGCCACATCAGAAGAAGAGCGCGCAGCACGTTTTCAATGTGTGCTCGTGTTGATAAAACACGCGCATGATCCAAGTCCATTGATCTGTCAAGGCACATGGCATGGACGTATTCTTTTTGATCAGCAGGGAGACAATGGTTTTGGCTACGACCCATTGTTTTATGTGCCCACACACAAATGTAGCGCAGCAGAACTGACTGCTGAGGTAAAAAATCAAATCAGTCATCGTGCTCAAGCAGTGGCTAAACTGGTTGAGAGACTTTCAATCAAACTATAGTGTTGACTCATTCCTATGCGTACATCATCTCCTTCTAATAATGTTTGCTTAAAGAGTGTATTTCATCATCCACTTCACTTTATTTCTTTTGGATTTGGTAGCGGTCTTCTACCAAAAATGCCAGGCACGTGGGGCACAGTCGTTGCAATACCTATTTATCTTTTCATTGCATCTTATCCACTTTGGCTTTATGCGCTGATAACGCTTCTTTTAATTTGTTTCGCTGTTTATGCGTGTGATGTGACCGCGCGTGATATTGGCGTACATGATCATCCTGGTATTGTGTTGGATGAAATCGTCGGTTATTTACTGACGATGATTGCCATTCCCGCAGAATGGGAGTGGATTGTGCTGGGTTTTATAATATTTCGAGTGTTTGATATTTGGAAACCATGGCCCATTCGTTGGATTGATCGACATGTCAAAGGTGGTTTTGGCATTGTGGTTGATGATTTGTTGGCGGGGGTCTATGCTTGGATTGTGTTGCAAGCTCTGTTATTCGCATGGGATATCTACCAGTAATTACTTTTGTAAAAGCGGCACTACCACCGCATACAACTCCTGCCATGGTATCGCAATAATCTTCTCCGCCAGCAGCATTCTTCGCGGCGTTTTACAAACAATATAGCCATACTCTGTTGTATCGTACTCACTCATGAATGTGAGTAGATGTTTGCAATGGCTTTCTTTTGCTAGCGTTGTCCATTTTACTTCCACAGGACAATAAGGGTCTTGCAGATCAATGACGTAGTCTACTTCCGGTCCTGCATGGTCACGCCAGTATTTTAATTTCAGTGCGGGGTTTGAACAGTTATAAATGCGTATTGCGCGCAGTAATTCCATACCAACAAATTGTTCAAATAGCGTGCCTAACATTTTATCAGACAACCGCGCACCTTCATTCGCGCAAATTCGCCGAATGCCTAAATCAAAAAATAAATGTAACTCCCCAGGTAATTTAAAGAGCATATATCTATCATAAGCAAACCTTCAAAAACATGGATGTTTTTGGAGAGTCTACATGGATGTATTCACGACGTGTTTGCGTTGATAGATATATGCTCTTTAAA
>JBIIEG010000094.1:0-4642 GCA_044237955.1 Gammaproteobacteria bacterium | reverse complement strand
TCTCTGAACCCTCGGTGTTGGAAGAGTTAAGCAGCGTATTGCGTAAAATGAGCGATGATATGGATGGTATCAGCAAAGGTTTTCAGGAATTGATGAGTGATAAAAATCAAAAAGCGATTCGTGAAAGTTTGAAGAATTTGAATCTGACATTGCAAAGCAGCCATGGCACTTTGGGGAATTTTACACAGCAAGTCATACCGGGTTTTATGAGTACCATGGATCGATTTGATAGCGTCTTGAATCGCATGGAACCTTTTGTTAGTACCTTGCAAGATAATCCCAGCGCATTGCTGAGAGGAAAACCACCGAGTGTTCGGGGGCCTGGAGAGTAGTAACTGCTCACGACAATAATTTTGTCATTCCCGCGAAGGCGGGAACCTATCCCAGTATGGTAATAATACGAAGGAAATACTTAAAAAATAAGGCTCAGTGTTTTTGTAAACACAGGTAAGCATAGGAGCGGTACTTGGATGGTTTCCCGCCTTCGCGGGAATGACAAAGTCCGCGCTGTGAATAGTTACGGAGAATAGATATGCGTTATTTAATCTTAATTGTTTTAAGTTTGTTCACCGCCGCTTGTTCACCATTCGGCCCCGTTACAACAACCCCAGTGAATACTTATACATTGACTGTTACGGGCGCTACTGCAAAACAGGCACACCAAGGCGAACGTGTATTGTTGATTGCAGCACCCACCGCAGCGCCTGGTTATCAAAGCACCAGTATGGTTTATACAAAACGTCCTTTTGAATTGAATGCTTTTGCATATAATCGTTGGACTGCGGCGCCTGCAGAGATGTTAGCGCCATTGTTGATGCAAAACTTACAAGCAAGCGGTTGTTTTCGCGCAGTGGTATCCCCGCCTTTTTCGGGTGATATCGATTTGATTTTAGATACCCGCCTGTTAAATTTACAGCAGGAATTTAAAGACGAGACCAGTCAAGTTCGTTTAACACTACAAATGACCTTGCAAGATAATATTACCCACCAGGTGATCACGAACCAGCGCATTGAAGCGGTTATACCTGCTGCAGAAAATAATCCTTATGCGGGTGTGATAGCGGCTAATAAAGCGGTGGATGTAGTATTAGGAAAAATTAAAAAAGTAGTTTGTAGGTAAAAAGATATTTTTGAAAAACGCTTATGACCTGGATCCCGTGGTCAAATCTTCCACGGGATGACGGGCTAGCGCGAGCCGAACCCAATCACTATGAAAACTGACAACATCGAACACCAAGCCTTACGCGTATTTACCGAAAAAGCCTATCTCGACTACGCCATGTACGTGATTTTAGATCGTGCATTGCCGCACATCGGCGATGGATTAAAACCCGTGCAAAGACGCATCGTCTATGCCATGTCTGAATTGGGTCTTAAAAACACGGCTAAACATAAAAAATCCGCGAGAACCGTGGGTGACGTATTGGGTAAATACCATCCGCATGGGGATGCTGCGTGTTATGAAGCCATGGTATTGATGGCGCAGGATTTTTCGTATCGCTATCCCTTTATCGATGGTCAAGGCAACTGGGGTTCGCCCGATGATCCCAAATCATTTGCCGCGATGCGTTATACCGAATCACGTATGACGCGCTATGCCCAGGTATTGTTAGAAGAGTTAGAGCAGGGCACCGTCGACTGGTCACCCAACTTTGATGGCACCTTAAAAGAACCCACTATTTTACCTGCGCGTTTACCGAACGTATTGCTCAATGGCGCGACCGGTATTGCAGTCGGTATGGCAACGGATATCCCGCCGCACAATCTCAAAGAAGTTGTCAGTGCTTGTGTGCATTTATTGGATCATCCTGATGCCACCATCGCAGAATTATGCACCCATGTTTTAGGTCCTGATTTCCCCACCGAAGCAGAATTGATTACACCCCAAGCCGATATACAAGCCATCTATCAAACAGGTACAGGCAGTTTGCGTATGCGGGCTGTGTATGTGAAAGAAGAGGGCGATATTATCATTACCGCATTGCCGCATCAGACATCGGGTTCTACGGTGTTAGAACAGATTGCAGCGCAAATGCAGGCTAAAAAATTGCCGATGGTAGAAGACCTGCGCGATGAATCTGATCATGAAAATCCCACGCGTTTGGTGATTACGCCGCGCTCTAATCGTATTGATGTTGCAGAGTTAATGGCGCATTTATTTGCGACCACCGATTTGGAAAGATCATATCGCGTCAATTTAAATATGATTGGACTCGATGGAAAACCACACGTTAAAAACCTGCGTGTTATTTTAGAAGAATGGTTAACGTTCAGAAAAAATACAGTTTATCGACGTTTACAGCATCGTTTAGATTATCTGCTCGCACGCTTACATATACTCGATGGATTGTTGATCGCTTTTTTGAATATCGATGAAGTGATTGCGATTATTCGTCGTGAAGATAAACCAAAACCTGTTTTAATGGCGCGGTTTCATTTAACGGATCTTCAGGCAGAATCGATTCTTGAATTGAAATTGCGACACTTGGCTAAATTGGAAGAAATGCAGATTCGCACGGAGCAAAGTGAATTAGCCAAAGAACGTGATCAACTCCAAAAAACATTGGGTTCAGAAAAGGCATTAAAAGCCTTAATTCGTGCAGAACTATTAAGCGATCAAGAAAAATATGCCGATGCGCGACGTTCACCTATTGTGTTTCGCCCACAAGCACAGGCATTGTCCGAAGAAGACAGAATACCTTCAGAAGCTGTGACGGTTGTGTTATCACAAAAAGGGTGGGTACGTTCCGCCAAAGGCCATGATGTGGAAGGCGATAAATTAAGCTATCGCGCAGGTGATGAATTTTTGGTAGCGGTCAAAGGCAAGAGCAATCAGCCGGTTGTGTTTTTAGATTCCAGTGGGCGCAGTTATGCATTGCCTGCCCATACTTTGCCTTCGGCGCGTGGTCAGGGTGATCCACTGACCGGTCGATTAAAACCCGAACCCGATGTGCAATTTGTAGGTATGTTAATGGCAGAAGCAGCACAGCGCTACGTGTTAGCGTCTGATGCAGGTTATGGTTTTATTGTGCAATTAGAGGAGCTGTATAGCAAAAACCGTGCAGGAAAGGCCACTCTAAAACTACCCCCTAAAGCACAAGTGTTGACACCCAGGCTGATTAATAATCCTGAAAAACAATTGTTGGCTGTGATGACCACAGCGGGCTATTTATTAGTTTTTCCACTGAAAGATTTGCCGCAACTGCCACGTGGCAAAGGTAATAAGATGATTGGCATTCCTTCTGCTAAAGTTCAAAAGCGTGAAGAATATGTGTTTGACATGCTTGTATTGAACGAAGGGGATACGTTGACTTTGTATGTGGGCAAACGCAAACTCGCGCTTTCGCCTGCGGATTTGAAGCATTATCGCGGTGAGCGTGGGCGGCGGGGTTATAAACTGCCTAATGGCTTTCAGCGAATCAGCCAGGTTGAAGTTGGCTAATCGGTGATGACGCTCTGGCGGGCATGCTTTATTTTCTGGCGGGCATGCTTTATTTATTTTCACCATTCGGACTCCCCATGAAAACCAACCGATTCTTAGGTTCTATTTTGATGATCGCCGGCACCTCCATTGGTGCTGGCATGTTGGCACTACCTGTCTCAACAGCCACTTATGGTTTTACGCCTTCCATCATACTTTTTGTGATGTGCTGGTTATGTATGACGATAACCGGCTTGTTATTGCTTGAAGTCAATCTATGGCTCAAACCAGGCGCTAATATTGTTTCTATGGCGACACAAACATTAGGCATGGGTGGAAAAATAACGGCTTGGGTCACCTACCTGTTACTTTTTTATTCACTGATGGCAGCTTATGTATCTGGTATGGGGAATCTCGTCAACACCACAGTTAATACGCATTTTCATCTACAAATATCAACGGGTACAGGTTCTTTATTTCTAATTTTATTGGTAGGGGCTGCTATTTACATTGGTATGAGTACGGTGGATTACCTCAATCGCTTTTTTCTATTCGGCAAACTTGTTACCTATGTTGTCGTCGTGATTGCGATTTTTCCTTTCATTGATATGCCGCAATTAACACAGATTAGTTTTTCGCATGCCTGGTTGGCGTTACCAATTGTGATTACCTCTTTCGGATTTCAAAACGTGCTCCCGGGTTTACGTGTTTATTTGGATGATGATGTGAAAAAACTGCGTTCTGCAGTTCTGATTGGTAGCACTATTCCGCTGATTATTTACATCATCTGGGAATTTGTGATCATCGGTGTTGTCCCTGTGAACGGCGCAGAGGGTTTGTTACAAGTATTAGCATCTGGACAACCTGCCACAGGACTTGCCGCTTCCTTAGATCATATTTTGCATAATGGCTGGATTTCAAACCTGTTTAAAGTATTCACTTTATGCGCGATTGTTACTTCTTTTATCGGTGTTTCTTTTAGTTTATTTGATTTTTTAATAGATAGTTTTGCTATTAAAAAAGATCCAAAAGGACGGATGTTTGCTTTGGTGCTGACCTTTGTTCCGCCGTTGATTTTTGCTTTTACGTATCCTGATGGATTTATTTTGGCGTTGGGTTACGCGGGTATTTTTACGGCTATATTGTTGTGTATCCTGCCAGTCTTAATGGTTTGGAGTGGTCGCTACGTTAAAAAAATAGCCACGGGTTATCGCGCGGGCA
>JBIIEG010000093.1:0-4672 GCA_044237955.1 Gammaproteobacteria bacterium | reverse complement strand
CCAATCAAGATGAAGCTTATCTATTTTTATTTTTAATGTAGGTGATATGTAAACAACATCATATATGCTGAACGAATCTATAAACCTTCCTTCTATTGCATTAATTTTTAAATGACCGTTAGAAAGTAGCGCTACTGTTTTAAGAGAAATTCTTGTGCCTGTTTCAGTGGTGATTGCAAAAACAATTGCTAATAAAACAAAAAAACAGATCCATAAAATATTTTTGATTGTCCGATACACTATGTTCATCATAAGGCAGGCCCCATACTGAACTGTATAGAAATAGGCTTTCCTGGCAAATCTTGTGCTTGTGCTACCGTAAGCTGTAATGCGCCAACCGGCGATTGCCACACAACACCAATACCTATGCCACGCTTTATGTCCTCACTAAAATTATCGCTCACATTGCCCACATCATAAAATCCAGCGAGATACCAATCGCCTTTAATATGACGCTGATATTCCAAACTACCTACCCATGCAATCTTCCCAGGACCGATAGCATTGTAAGAATAGCCACGTATGCTTTGCGCGCCCCCTGCGAAAGATTGAAGCGATAATGGTAAATCTTTTATATTTTGAATAAAGGTGTAACTGAGGTTAGTACGAAATACCACACGATCTTTTTTTAAGATGGGATAAATTGTTTTAAACCCAAATCGACTTTGAAAAAATTGCGGGTTTTTAAATATGCTGGGCGCGTATAAAAAATCCACACTGATTCGACCACCGCGTGAAGGGCGTAATAGATCATCTTGCCAACTTCTGAGCCAACCCACACTGGGGATAAATAAAAGTTGTGTCTGTTCCGGCAAATCCTCCAATAAAAAACGCTCTCTTTGCAGGGTTAAAGCCATGGTTTGCTGCCACTGCCCCATTTTTTTTACATAACTTGCCGTTATTTTTTGAAGATCACTCTGACCCAGCACTTGATTCTCATGTTGTATGCCAGCGGATAGAGTATATTGATCGGTTGCGGGTTTTGCGCCAGGGATAATATAGCTTGCTTGCAAATTACTATTCGTCTGTGAAGCTTGTATCTCTGTCTTGATACGTTGACCACTGGGAGTGAGTCGACGCCGTTCGAAACCAGCCAAACCCCGCACACCCATGTCTGTTCCATAACCTAAACCTAAATTATATTGGTTCGCAGGCAGTGGTTTGATTTTTACCTCGATAGGTATTGCATCGTTTTCTTTATGCTCTACTTTAGTATCAAGAAAAACTTCTCTGAAGTAACCACTGTTACTGAGCGCTTGTTGAAAAGATTGTACTTTGTCTGCTTCATAATATGCATGGGGTGAAAAGTCTGCAAAACGTGTCAAAAATTTTGAATCGTATGGATTTTTGTTGAAAGAGAGGGAACCAAATTTATAACGAATACCCGTATCAAAATGCAGTGTTATCTCACTGGTATAGGGGGCCAAATTGATAACAATACGTGCATCATCAAATTTTGCGTCAAAATAACCGTAAGCAAGTGCCGTATTAAATAGCGATCTTTTGAGTGCGTTATATTTTGGTACAGAGAAGATTTCGCCTTTGCGTAAAGAGGCATCTTGAAGGATTTTCTGGAAAAATTTTTCTTGCTTACCACTACCTGTAATTTTTATCTCCACTTTGTGCATGCGCAAAGGTGGGCCAGGCATGATCTCGAATTTTGCTATCCATTTGCCTTGTGCATATCGCAGTTTGTAATGCACCACCGCTTTAAAATAACCAAATGGCTCAAGGGCCTTTTTAACAACTGAGGGAGAAGACGAAAAATATTGCCGTATCTGTGTTGGCGAACTTTGAGTGACCACACTCACATCAAGCATAGAGACAATATTTTTTTTCATTTCTTCGCTGATACCCGTTGTTTCGATCTGGATATTATTACTTGCTAAGCTCAGAGCACTGTAAAAAAAAATAACTACGCTGACAGAAAGATAATATCGACTATTCAAAAGCATGCTCCACTCCTGCTTGATGGATTTTTCTATTCAGGTGGGCACAGTGAATAAAATATTTTTATACCCCTGGAAATCCGCCTGGCATTCCCATACCTTTCATCTTCGCCATCATTTTCGCCATGCCACCGCCTTTGAGTTTTTTCATCATCTTCTGCATTTGCCCAAACTGCTTTAACAATCGATTGATGTCTTGCACTTGTGTGCCAGAACCCATCGCAATACGTCGCTTGCGTGAACCATTAATCAGGTGAGTATAACGGCGTTCTTTGCGTGTCATAGAGTTAATAATCGCTTCCATTTGTATTAATCTTTTATCATTCATCTGACTTTTGGCAGCTTCTGGTATTTGTCCCATACCTGGAATTTTTCCTAACAAAGCGCCTAGCCCACCCATATTACGCATTTGTTGTAATTGCGTGCGAAAATCTTCCAGATCAAATTCTTTTCCCTTCGCAAATTTTTTGGCGAGTTTCGCAGATTGTTCGTGATCTACTTTACGCTGCACATCTTCTACCAGCGTTAAAATATCTCCCATGCCTAAAATACGGGACGCCATACGATCAGGATGAAATGCTTCCAGCGCATCCATTTTTTCACCGATACCCACAAATTTAATGGGTTTGCCGGTGATATAGCGAATAGATAACGCAGCCCCTCCGCGTGCATCACCATCTGTTTTGGTGAGCACAACACCGGTTAATGGGAGCGCATCATTAAATGCTTTAGCTGTATTCGCAGCATCTTGACCTGTCATGCTATCGACCACAAATAACGTTTCAATGGGTGTGATAGCCTGATGAATATCGCGTATTTCTGTCATCATTTCTGCGTCGATATGTAACCGACCTGCGGTATCGATCATCACCACATCGATAAAATGTGTCTTGGCGTATTGCACTGCATTTTTAGCAATGCTGAGGGGTGATTGAGAAATATCGCTGGGAAAATAATGCACATCGACTTGTTGTGCGAGCGTTTGAAGTTGTTCGATCGCAGCGGGTCTGTAAATATCGCAACTGGCGACTAAGACTGTTTTCTTTTTTCGTGTCTTTAACCAGGATGCTAATTTAGCTGTCGTTGTTGTTTTACCGGAGCCTTGTAATCCTGCCATTAAAATAACAGCGGGTGGTTGTGTTTGCAGATTGATCTCTGCTGATTCGCCCCCAAATAAAGCGAGTAATTCATCGTGTACGACTTTGATGAGCGCTTCCCCTGGCTTTAAGCTTTGCAGCACTTCCTGGCCGATGGCTTTGAGACGTACCTGTTCAATGAATTGTTGGATCACAGGTAATGCCACATCGGCTTCTAGCAATGCCGTGCGGACGTCTTGCAGCGTTTCTGCAATGTTGGCCTCTGTTAACCGGCCTGTGCCTGTTAAGCGTTTGATGGTTTTTGTGAGTTTTTGCGAGAGATTATCGAACATGTTTTTTGCCTGTTTGTTTATTATTTTTTTTTTTGAAAAACGCTTATGACCTGGATCCCATGGTTAAGTCGTCCACGGGATGACGGCTAACGGATGGGCTGACGGGCTGGCGAGTCAGCAGGATAATTGTTATCTCTAATACTGTCTAGCCAGCACGCATAGAATAGCAGGGTTTGCTGCTTTTCTTAGCCACCCAGAACAGGTAAAATCAGCGCCTTATTATTCTATTCACTTGAGGATTCGTACATTGGCTAAAATTATCGTAGTAACTTCCGGCAAAGGTGGTGTGGGCAAAACCACTACCAGCGCTGCTTTTGGTACCGGGTTGGCGCAACGCGGTCATAAAACCGTTATCATTGATTTTGACGTAGGACTGCGTAATCTTGATTTGATTATGGGTTGTGAGCGACGTGTGGTGTATGACTTCGTGAACGTCATCAACGGCGAAGCAAAGTTGAACCAAGCGCTCATCAAAGATAAACAGCTGGATAATTTATTTATCCTACCCGCTTCACAAACGCGCGATAAAGACGCGCTTACCACAGAAGGCGTCAAGCAAGTACTCGATACCTTAAAAGAAGAATTTGATTATATCGTGTGTGATTCCCCCGCAGGTATAGAACGCGGCGCTTATCTGGCGATGTATTATGCTGATTGCGCATTGATCGTGACGAATCCTGAAATTTCTTCCATACGCGACTCTGACCGCATTTTAGGCTTGCTTGCGAGCAAAACTAAACGTGCAGAAGATGGCTTACCTCCACCCCAAGAATATTTAGTCGTCACACGTTATTCACCACGTCGTGTTGAAAGTGGTGAGATGGTGAGCGTAGAAACAGTGCAAGAGATTCTGGGCATACCGTTATTGGGTGTTATTCCAGAATCTCCTGCCGTGTTGCGTGCTTCTAATTCAGGCGTGCCTGTGATTGTTGACACGCTGAGTGATGCGGGCCAGGCTTATTCTGATACTGTTAATCGCTTCTTGGGCGAAACAGTACCCCACCGCTTTTTGAATGTTGAAAAGAAAGGCTTGTTGCAACGACTTTTTGGCAGTAAATCTACGAGGGAGGCTACCACAGCATGAGTGTCCTAGACTTTATCAAACAACGATTAATAAGCCGCACTGATAGCGCGCAGGTTGCGAAAGAGCGTTTACAAATTATCGTGGCGCATGAACGCAGACAACGAAAAACTGGCGTGGTAAATCTGCAGGAGTTGCAGCAAAAACTGATTGCTGTGATTGCAGAATATTTACGCATCGACAAAGATCAGGTGAATGTTGAGTTGCAGCGCG
>JBIIEG010000092.1:0-4694 GCA_044237955.1 Gammaproteobacteria bacterium | reverse complement strand
GGGTTCCAAAAAATTATTTCGTACATTTTTACCCATTAACTGGACGAACAGGGGCAATGAGGGGTTGTCAGGGGGGAGAGACGCAGTTCTTCCCCCTGACCGTGAGTGCGAATTTATTTCGCGCGACGCGTTCAAACAAGGAAGCAAGGCCCGATGTGTTTTTCAGCGGGAATTGCTGATCTTTTCTCATATTTCCCACCATTTTTAGGTGGGTGGTATACGGGCAATGACGAGCTTCTTCGAAGTTATTTTGCCTCTACCTGCTTCAGGATGTACCACTGCTGCAACGCACCAATACAATTATTCACCAACCAGTACAACACCAACCCGGCAGGAAAAGTCACAAAGAACACCGTAAAAATCACGGGTAAAAACATCATAACCTTGGCTTGCAAGGGATCCGGTGGTGGTGGGTTCAAACGTTGTTGCAAGAACATGCTCACACCCATCAGGATAGGCAATATGTAATAGGGATCATAGATAGACAGATCTTTTATCCAGAAAATAAACGGCGCCTGACGTAACTCCACACTCTCAATCAAAACATAATACAGTGCGATAAAAAACGGAATTTGCACCAGCATCGGCAAACAACCGCTTAACGGATTTACCTTTTCTTTTTTATATAACGCCATCATTGACTGACTGAGCTTTTGCTTATCAGTGCCAAAGCGTTCTTTGATCGCTTGTAATTGCGGCGTCAATTTACGCATTTTCGCCATAGAGCGATAGCTCGTCGCAGAGAGTTTATAGAACAATAATTTGATCAACAGCGTGACGCAAATAATAGACCAACCCCAGTTTTGAAATATTTTATGGAGATATTTCATCACGGCAAAAATAACGACTGAAATCGGCCAGAGCCAACCATAATCCACGGTCAGTTCTAAATGTGGTGCTACTTTAGCCAATGTATCTGCTACTTCAGGACCGGCATAAAGTTTCGCGGCGGTAGTACCGGTAGCCCCTGGTGCAACCGTGGTCACAGGCCCTACGTAACCTAAAGTATAGGTGCGCGTGTTGGGATCAAAGCGCGTGTAGTAATGATTCTGCTGTGTGGCTTCAGGCACCCATGCCGTTAAAAAATAACGCTGCTGCATGGCTAACCAGCCACCTTGAATATTTTTGTCTAAGTTTTTATGCTCAATGTCTGAGAAGCTGACTTTTTCGTAGGGTTTGTCTTTGTCAGAGATTGCGCCACCTGCGTAGGTATGCAGACCAAAAAAACCGGCGCTGGTGGTGACAGGCTGTTTCCGAATTTGTGCGTAGAATTGTCCTGACCAGGGCTCAGGTGATTGATTTTCGATTTGATAACGCACGGAAGCATAATATTTTCCGCGGTAAAAAGTAAAAATCTTGGTGACGCGTACGCCATTTTTTCCCTGCCAGAGAAGTTTTACATCGACGCTATCTTCACCTGAATTAAGGGTATAGCTGATTTTTTCTGCTTGATAGACGGCTTGTCCTTCTTCGTTATCAGGTCCTGTTTTGCTGACCAAACCGCTTTGCGCCACATGTAATGTATTGGTTTGTTGGTTTAACAGGGCAACGGGGACTTGAACGTCTTTCAGTGATTCGGGGTAATGCAATAAATCGAGTTGAACTAAATTGCCACCTTGTGTATCGATACCAATACGCAGTACGTCTGTGTCTACATGTACGATGGTAGAAGCGGTATTTTGAACGGGCGCTGCAGTCGGGATAGCCTGAGCAGTTGCTGCTTGTCCGGTAGCTTGGGCGGCTTGTAGTTGAGCAGATAGGGGCGGCAAGTTGGCGTTAACCGCTGTTTGTGCGGCAGCAGCTTGTTCTACAGCAGGATGTTCTACCTGCCATTTATCCCACAGCATAAAAAGGATGGCGATGAGGGCTATGTAAATGAAAATTCGTTTCTGAGGCATGTTAGTTTTGTTGTTTTATTTTGCGTTGTGGCAGAGGGTCATAGCCACCAGGATGGAAGGGATGACATCGTAAAAGACGGCGTAGTGTAAACCATATACCGCGCGCTAATCCACACTCAACCAATGCTTCTTGGGCATATTCCGAGCAGCTGGGATAAAACCGACAGCGATTGCCCAAACAGGGGCTGATGAAGTAGCGGTAAGCGCGTAACAACAATAAAAGCACATAAGTTATACCATTTTGTATCATGTAGTTTCTCGTTGTATCAGCAAGTCCCACAACCTATTAAATCGCTCATATTGCTCTTCAGGGCTTAATGCTTCTGCGCCTTTATAGGCCAGTACCACAATATCTCGATTCCCCAATATAGACTGGCGAACACGAAATGTTTCTCTGGCTAAACGTTTAAGACGGTTACGGTGAACGGAAGAACGGATATTTTTCTTAGGGATGCTAATACCAAGGCGGGGATGAGCTAGCTTATTTTCACAACTGACAAGCGTAAGTAGCGGTACTGACGTGCGCTTCCCCGTTTTCCACACAGCCTGAAAATCAGCAGACGAGAGAAGTCGCAACAGGCTTGGATATGTCTGAAGCATGGGACGGAGAAGACAGCTTAAGATGAGAGGCGATGACGCCCTTTAGCACGACGATTACGGATAACAGCACGTCCACCACGGGTTTTCATACGTGCACGAAAACCATGGGTACGTTTACGTCGGATATTACTAGGTTGAAAAGTTCTTTTCATGAGGGATTCTCTGATACGTTATTTCGAAGGGCTATGTTAGGGGAAAGGCTGGAGGGCTGTCAAGCGGAGCGGGTACCAACAATGTAAGTTAAATATTTACACCCAATTTTCCATCTCCAACCCGTCAACTTGCTCAAACGCCTTATCACTTGTCACAAGGACGGCGTCCACACTCATAGCATGGGTAGCAATCAGTAAATCAAGTGGCGCCAATACATTCCCCTTACTGGCCAGTTTCGCTCTGACAGTGCCGTAGCGCTTTGCTGTGCTTGTGTCCCAAGGTAGAACATCAACGCATCTTAATAATTCATGTACCAGCATATGGAGTGATGTTGCATCAGGCCGTTTTGCCAAACCAAAAAGTAGCTCACCTTCTGTAATAGCCGATATACAAATCGCCCTTACGGGTAAAACGCTTATACGCTCAACAACAGCAGCATTTTGTCTAATCAAATAACTGACGATATTCGTATCCAGCATATATTTTTTCATTCATCTACTCCCTGAAATGGATCACGATCCTGTTTGATCTGTTTGCGTTCATTCTTATCCAGAAAATCAGCTGGTACATCAGCCATTTTAAGCGCGTTAAAAAAATCGTCCCAATTGGCAGGCTTGGACGACAAAATAACATCGCCCGTTTTTTCATCTCGGCTGATGAAAACCTCTTTTGTGTTAAAGCGATAGGCAGCAGGTAACCGTACTGCCTGGCTTTTTCCATTTGTGAAAATTTTAGCTGTTTGGCTCATGGTCACGCCCCTCTTTTAATATATATTTTAGTATATACCCGACAAAGAGGTTCTTCAAATGGCACTGCGAGATAACAGCAATTCCCGCTGAAAAACACATCGGGCCTTGCTTCCTTGTTTTAACGCGTCGCGCGAAATAAATTCGCACTTGTCCCAGTCGGGAGAATTCAGCCGGTCAGGGGGAAGAACTGCGTCTCTCCCCCCTGACAACTCCCCATTGCCCCTGTTCGTCCAGTTAATGGGTAAGAATGTACGAAACAATTTTTTGGAACCCCGCGCCAGTGCTGGGGAAACAGGGCGGCGGGAATTGCTGGCGAGATAAAACATTCAGATTTAAAAATCTATCATCATCACAACTTAAGCGCTTGAGTTTTACCAACTGATTCAGTATGTTTTGGCTCCCACCACTCTACAAAAAACCCCCATGAAAAATTTCGATCCCAATGCAGCTGCACAAAAAGACTCCGGTATTTTTGGACTCCCTTACACAGCCGAAGAAGCCAAGCTCGTCCTACTGCCTATTCCCTGGGAAGTCACTACTTCTTATGGCGGTGGAACTTCCAAAGGACCTCAAGCCATCCTGCAGGCCAGCAAACAAATAGACCTGTTTGATTTAGAGCTGGGTAATTTTTTTGAAGCAGGCATCGCGATGTTGGCAGAGTCATCCGACATACAAACCTGGAATCGTTTGGGTAAAAAATCCGCGCAGTTGATTATTGAAGCAGGTGGGGTTATCAACAATAACCCTGAGTTGCTCGCCGCATTACAACAAGTCAATGAATACAGCTTGAAATTAAATAACGCGGTTTATACTGAAACTAAGAAACTACTCGCGCAGAATAAATTGGTAGGCCTCATCGGTGGTGATCACTCAACGCCTTTTGGTGCGATTCAAGCCTTTTTAGAAAAACACCCCAAAATGAGCATATTACATTTTGATGCGCATGCCGATATGCGTGTGGCATATGAAGGTTTTGAACATTCGCATGCGTCTATTATGTATAACGTGATGGAAAAAACAGCGCTGACCCATTTAGTACAAGTAGGCATACGTGATTTTTGCGAAGAAGAGTTTAATTACATACAAAACAATAAATCAAGCGTCTCAACATTTTTTGATGCGCATCTTTGTGAGAAAAAATTAAGCGGTCAACCATGGTCCAGTTTGTGTGAGGAGATCATCGAGAATTTATCAGAAGAAGTGTATGTGTCTTTTGATATTGATGGCTTGGATCCGAGTTTTTGTCCGCACACGGGGACGCCTGTGCCAGGGGGTTTAAGTTTTCAAGAAGCGC
>JBIIEG010000090.1:0-4723 GCA_044237955.1 Gammaproteobacteria bacterium | reverse complement strand
GACGTGACTGTGAGGATGGTTTGATCTGGCAGAGCTTCTTTGGCAGAGCGTGCGGCGTCTAAGGTAAAATCTGTCAAGCATTGCTCTTTTGGTTTGATACGGATATTCAGCGTTCCTTGCTTGGTTTTAACTGTGTGTAACGTAGCCATTATTTGTCTCCTTGGGATATAAATTGCGACAAATTCAGCGGTTTTAGAGCGTAAAACGTTTTTCGATAGATGAGCTTATTAGGCACTATAAGCTCAAATAAGGGCTGAGCTTATTTGGATTTAGCTCAGCCCTTAGCTGTCAAAATTCCTATTTTCCCAAGCTGTTTTTTAATTTCTCTACCTCGTCCGTTGCCAGCAAACGATACTTCCCCGCATCTAAATCGCGCGGCAATACCAGCGGACCAAACTCTATTCGCATTAAACGGCTTACCTTCACACTTTGCGCTTCCCATAAACGACGCACAATGCGATTGCGTCCCATAGAAACACGCACCTTATACCAGTGATTGCGACCATCGCCACCCATCGATTCCACAGAATCAAAATGCGCTTCACCATCTTCTAATTCAACGCCTTGTTCTAATTGATCTAATACGCTGTCTAATACCATGCCATAAACACGTACGGCATAAACGCGTGTTAAGTGAAAAGAAGGGTGCATGAGTTGGTTGGCCAGCTCACCATCATTGGTAAACAGTAAGAGACCGGATGTGTTGTAGTCGAGCCGTCCAACCACAATCCAACGACCAGAAGGGGGTGCGGGTAGTTGATCAAAAACGGTGGGACGTCCTTCGGGATCATAGCGCGTGCATAATTCGCCGATGGGTTTGTGATACATCAAAACGGTGGGTTGTGCCGCGGTATTTTCAGGGGTTTTGAGGGGATATCCATCGACTTCGATGAGTGCTTCGCTATCTACTCTATCGCCGAGTTTAGCCATGGCGTGATTGACGCAGACACGACCGGCTTCAATCCAGCGTTCCATTTCACGGCGAGAACCTAAACCTGCTTGAGCAAGTATTTTTTGGAGTTTTTCTGACATTTATACCCATTCAACTTGAAGATACTGGTTTTGTATCTTCAAGTTCGAATACAAAACCAGGGGGTTTTTTAAGGGGGAAACGCCTTATTTCCCCCTTAAATTCAAATAGAAATACCGCTCGCCACCCAAACACATCCCGCGATTTTTTGCGGGACAATGCCTTGACAGAAACCAGTGTCTTGAAAGGCGAGCGGTATAGATTTGTAGGTTGGGTTGAGTGTTTTTCGAAGTCTAACACAGAGGCTCGCCATGTATGTGTTGGGCTTCATACAAACCATTCAGCCCAACCTACAGAACTTTAGAAACTTCTTCAGAAGCCTGAACTTCAGCTTGAACCTCTTCCGGCATCTCAAACGCCAACGCAAGTTGCGCTGCGCCTGCTTCTTCATTGGTTTCAAGCAATGCAGGCAACTGAGATAAGCTTTGCAGATTCAGATCGTTGAGGAATTTTGAGGTAGTGCCATAAAGCGTGGGTTTGCCAGGCACGTCGCGATGACCGATGGGCTTGATCCAATCACGTTCTTGCAGCGTACGGATGATAGAGCTGCTCACAGAAACGCCGCGAACATCTTCAATTTCAGCACGTGTGATCGGTTGTTTATAGGCAATTAATGATAAGGTTTCCAGCAAGGCACGAGAATAACGTGATGGCGCATCTTCCATCCATCCTGCCAAACGTGGCGCTATATCGCTATTCACTTGAAAACGATAACCTGTCGCTACTTTTTTCAGTGCAATCGTGCGTGCACTATATTCTGTTTCTAATGTTTGTAATATCTCACGCAAACTCTGATTGGTGGGTCTTTCTTCAGGGCTAAAAAGTTCTGACAAGCGTTCTATGGTGACAGGCTCTGTCGAAATAAAAATAGCAGATTCCAGGATAGCTTTAATTTGATCAGGATCTAATGTATTCACGGTGTGCAGACTCTCACATGGATAGGGGCATACAGTTGTTCTTGTACAATCTCAATCGCCGATTGTTTTAATAATTCTAAGATTGCAATGAATGTTACGACAACACCCAGGCGTCCTTCTTCATAGGTAAATAATGCCGTAAAAGGTAAGAAATGATTGCTCTGCAAACTATCTAATATCAACGTCATGCGTTGGCGTACAGAAAGCATTTCACGCTGAATCATATGTGGCGTACGTAAATTAGAGCGCTTTAATACATCTTGTAGTGCAGACAATAACTCTTCCAAATGCAGTGGTGGTAAGCGCTTGACGGGTTTGATATCACAAGAAGGAATAGTCACCGTGAAAATATCACGACCAACGCGGGGTAGTTGATCTAGATTTTCAGCAGCCTGTTTGAATTGTTCGTATTCTTTCAGACGACGTACCAGTTCCGCGCGTGGATCTTCCTCTTCTGGGTTGTCGGTATGACGTGGTAGCAATAAGCGTGATTTGATCTCTGCCAAGAGGGCTGCCATCAACAGATACTCAGCCGCCAATTCGAGCTTCATGGTCTGCATCAATTCGATATAAGCTTGATATTGCTTGGTTATTGTCGCCAGAGAAATATCGAGTATATCGAGATTCTGTTTTTTAATTAGGTACAGCAATAAATCCAGAGGACCTTCAAAGGTTTCTAGAAAAACTTCCAAGGCGTCAGGGGGTATGTAGAGATCAAGGGGCAGGCTGGTGATGGCTTGACCCTTGAAGAGGGCCAGGTGTGTCAGCTGGTCTGGCTCGGCGGTTGTGGGAGTATCCAATATATCGGTCATGGGGGGTCAGTTAGAATTATTTTTGATAGTATAACTCACGTTCTTTTTTTCACCACAAGCAAAGTGCTTAATCCACGGAGATACCTTATGAAACAAGCATTCTTAAAACATCTGGAAACACAGCTCGACAGCATCAATGAAGCGGGACTCTACAAGCATGAGCGTGTGATTACCTCTCCACAGCGTGCAGCGATTACGGTCAACAGCACTGGCCAAGCATTCATCAATTTATGTGCCAATAATTATCTGGGGTTATCCGACCATCCCGCTTTAATAGAATCAGGTAAAAAAGCCCTGGATCAATATGGCTATGGTATGTCATCCGTGCGTTTTATCTGCGGTACTCAATCCGTACACAAAGAGCTGGAAAAAAAGCTGAGTGCGTTTTTAGGGACTGAAGATACGATCCTTTATTCTTCATGCTTTGACGCCAACGGTGGATTATTTGAAACATTATTAACTGAAGAAGATGCAGTGATTAGCGATAGTTTAAATCATGCCAGCATTATTGATGGCGTACGCTTATGTAAGGCAAAACGATTTCGTTATGCGAATAATGATATGCAGGATTTAGAAACGCAGCTGAAAGCAGCCAAAGAGTGTCGTTATAAATTGATTGCAACCGACGGCGTTTTTTCGATGGATGGCATTATTGCCGATTTGCCTAAAATCTGCGATTTAGCCGATCAATATGGGGCACTCGTGATGGTGGATGATTCACACGCAGTGGGATTTACAGGCAAAAATGGCAGAGGCACACACGAACATTGGGGCGTGATGGATCGTATCGATATTCTCACAGGGACTTTAGGTAAAGCATTGGGCGGTGCATCCGGTGGTTACACGAGCGGTAGAAAACAGATTGTAGATTTGCTGCGCCAGCGTTCGCGCCCTTATCTTTTTTCTAACGCGCTGGCCCCTGTAATTACCGGCGCTTCTTTGACTGTGCTGGAGATGTTAGAGCAGGGTGATGAACTGCGTGAACAACTGCGTAAAAACACCACCTATTTCCGTGAGCATATGCAATCACTGGGATTTAATCTGGTGCCAGGGACGCATCCCATTATTCCGGTGATGTTGGGAGATGCGAAATTGTCAGGTGAAATGGCGGATCAATTATTAGCAGAAGGTATCTATGTGATCAGCTTTTCTTATCCTGTGGTACCACAAGGCAAAGCACGTATTCGCACGCAGATGTCGGCGGCACATACCAAAGAACATTTGGATCGTGCGATTGCAGCGTTTGCAAAAGTGGGGAAGCATTTGGGGGTTATTGGATAGTTCAGCACATAAAAACGAGTCCCGATGTCGGGGCTTGTTTAGCTGTTGATGTTGCACCGTTTTAATGGATAGCAATTTTTCAAACCATTTTGATAACAAAAGATGTCTGAAAAAAAAAACGGTATGGAATCACTCATTGTAATCTAATTTTACGTTCAAATAGCATCATGTCACACCATTTTTCGTTCAACTGACCCAGCAATTCCCGCTGAAAAACACCGATACGTTGCGTAGATTTTTTCGAGCATTAGACCCAGAGGCTTTTGAGGCCTGTTTTAGAGAGTGGGTACAGTCTTTGCAAATAAATTTATCTGACAAAATAGTGGCTATTGATGGCAAAACATCGCGTCGAAGTTTTGATGGTGAGAACTGAGCTATCCACCTGGTTAATGCTTTTGCCAGCAATGTGTTTTTCATCTGAGCGTGAGTTTGATAAAGGGCATGGTCGACTAGAAACACGCCAATGTACGGTGACCCAATATGTTCAATGGGTCAAAGATCGGCATCCGCAATAGATGCAATTAAACAGTGTGATTGAAGTTGAGAGTAAGCGAGAAATCAAATGGAAAATTTCGATTGAGAAACGTTACTACATTAGCAGTCTGGCGGCTGAACCGTTGAAAATTTTAAATGCTGTCCGGCAGCATTGGGGTGTTGAAAATAAACTACATTGGGTTTTGGAT
>JBIIEG010000002.1:0-16409 GCA_044237955.1 Gammaproteobacteria bacterium | reverse complement strand
ATCATATTTTTGCGCTGCTACTTCTTTCACGATCTCCAGCAGTGTTTGTTCAGCGCTCAATATCACACCTACCCGCACTGTGTTCGCATCTTTTTTCGCATTATCGCTCTCACCACAAGCCGTAAGCAGTGTGACGATGGCAAAAAATAAAATCCACTTTAGGCTTTTTAGAGTACTCATATTTATTCATTCCTTTAGATTGCCAGCAAACTCCTAACATGAAGGACTACTTCTCGTACCGCTTTTAAATGTACGCCTGTTTCAATACCTATATACCCATTCAACTTGAAGATGCTGGTTTTGTATCTTCAAGTTCGAATACAAAACCAGGGGGTTTTTTAAGGGGGAAAAGTCTTGTTTCCCCCTTAAATTCAACAGGTTATACCACTCGCCACCCAAACACATCCCGCACTTTTTTGCGGGACAATGCCTTAACGGAAAACAGTGTCTTGAAAGGCGAGTGGTATATATACCCATTCAACTTGAAGATGCTGGTTTTGTATCTTCAAGTTCGAATACAAAACCAGGGGGTTTTTTAAGGGGGAAGTGTTTTGCTTACCCCTTAAATTCAAATAGAAATACCGCTCGCCACCCAAACAGATCCCGAACTTTTTTGCGGGACAATGCCTTAACGGAAAACAGTGTCTTGAAAGGCGAGCGGTATAGATGACTTTGCGATCTGCATCTGCTGAATAAAATCTTTAAATAATACGAGTACATCATGTGGCCCGGGGCTACCTTCTGGATGTCCTTGAAAACTGAATGCTGATTTCTCAGCATGCGCTATACCTTGCAGGCTGCCATCAAACAGCGAACGATGGGTTGCTTTGAGAGATCCGGGCAGTGAAGATTCATCGACTGCAAAGCCATGGTTTTGGCTGCTGATCATAATGGTGTTTGTTTCTAAGTCTTGTACGGGATGGTTAGCGCCATGGTGACCGAATTTCATTTTGACTGTTTTAGCACCACATGCAAGTCCCAGTAATTGGTGCCCCAGACAAATACCGAAAAGGGGTATATCTTTTTTCAAGAAGGTTTGTATCGCTGCTATGGCATAGTCACACGGAGCAGGATCTCCTGGCCCATTAGAGAGAAAGATACCGTCGGGATTAAGTGCCAATACCTCTTTGGCTGGTGTTTGGGCAGGTACAACAGTGACATAGCAGCCGCTATCTACCAGACAGCGCAGAATGTTGCGCTTTATGCCAAAGTCGTAGGCAACGACATGAAAGGGTAAATCTTTGCAGTTTTTTTCGAGGTAACCTGTTTCTAGCTGCCAACTGCCTTGTGTCCAAGCATAGATTTGCTGTGTGCTGACTTCTTGGGCTAAATCCATACCGTTAATGCCCGGGAAAGCACGCGCGGCGGCAAGCGCTTCTTTTTCGTCGATGGCCACGCCTGGAGTGCCTGTCATGATGCAGCCATTTTGTGCACCTTTTTCGCGCAACAAGCGTGTCAGTCGGCGGGTATCTACGTCAGCTATCGCGACGACTTTGTTGGTTTGCAGGTAGTCTTGAAGCGATTGTTCCATGCGCCAGTTACTGGCGAGATTGGGTATGTCGCGAACGATGAGGCCTGCTGACCAGACTTGTGCAGATTCTGCGTCTTCAGTATTGGTGCCGGTATTGCCAATATGTGGATAGGTTAAGGTAACAATCTGGCGTGCGTATGAGGGGTCTGTCAGAATTTCCTGGTAGCCGGTCATCGCAGTGTTAAATACCACTTCTCCCACTGTCTGGCCTAAAACACCAACGGATGTGCCATGAAAAATACTGCCGTCTTCTAAAGCTAAGAGCGCGGGTGTGGTTTGTTTTAGAGTCATGGGTATCTTATGTCTAATCGTCAAATTTTTTCCATAAAAAAGGCGGGGAATCCCGCCTTTTTTACCACAAACCTAATACCCTATTAGGAGTAATTAACAGGGAATTTGTAAGAAACACCTAACAGTACAACGTCTGGGCTTGGCTGACGGTCACCGTAGAAATGATCAGTGTCTGGTGTGTTGCTCTGAGAAGTTTGACCGCTAAAGCGCATCCAAGACAAGTCGATTGCTAAGTTTGGAACCACTTCATAAGCTGCACCTACACCAAATGCGGGGCCGATATGACTATTGGTTCTTGAATCTGTGCCTTCTATCTCTAACTTAGAGTCGAGATAAGAGCCGCCTGCTTTTGCGTATACGCTAAACACGTTGGTAACAGGTACCGACAATTTAGCGAGCAAATCTACAGCGTAGTTTTTGATTTCACTGGAATCGTCACCTGTAACTGTGACTTTTGGCAAGTAAGTGTAACCAGCTTCTAGGCCTAAATATTTGTTAAAATCAAAGCCCAAAAAGCCGCGAGCGGTAAAACCTGTGTCTTTTACAAGACTTCTTTCTCCAGGATTTCCAGAAAAATCATCCCAATGTGTATCAGCATAACCACCTTGCGCGCCGACTACAAAACCTGCGCCTTCTCCATTGAAAAAGGAATCGCCAGCAGCTGTCGCTGCGGCACTCATTGCTAAGGCAGCAGATGCAACCGCTACTGTCAGTACAGATTTTTTAATGATCATAATAGTTTTCTCCATCTTTATTTTTAAGAATAAATTTCGGTAACCATAGCCCAAGGATACTGGGCATTTATGTTGGCTTTTTAATTTTTCACATCACTCATCATACTTGAACAAAAAAATTGAGGAGGTTATATATTTAAAATAAACGGCACCACAAAAGATCAAACTGAAGAATGAGTGGGCAGAAGATACTCTTTTTTACATGTAAAATCAAATTCCAGCAAGGCCCGATGTTTTTTTCAGCGGGAATGACAATACTGATTAAGGGCAATCTCCCTCAGGGATCGTATATACCGCTCGCCTTTCAAGATGCTGGTTTCCGTTAACCTAAAAAACTGAACCGATTATTGGCAGGAATTTCGCAGATTATCATCAATAGTGTTCATAAAATCACTTTTCATTATAACGTTGAGCAAATCAGATTTAAGACGGCAATGCAGCTTGATTTTCATGTTGTTGGTATAAAATTCCACTGTTCTGCGTGATAGTTTCAGCAACTTGGCTGTTTGTATTGTGCTCTTGCCATTGATGAAGCAGTACGCTACTTGTGCTTCTCTTTTGGTAAAATAAACATCTGGAAATTTTTTACCCAAGCCATACTTTTTTATTTGCCCGACAACTTGTGTGTTTTTTTTAGCGGGTTGTTTGTAGACGCCCGGGCATTCGACAAGTTGAGGGGGCCTATTGAACCTAACTATTTGCGAGTCGGAATATCCCCTCACGTTGGTAAGGGCAACAGGATAATGCGGATCGTGCTTATTCAGCACTTCTGTTAATACCCTGTTCCAGTAACCCATGTAAGTCATGCTTACTCCTTTCACCTAGTATACCGCTCGCCTTTCAAGATACCGGTTTCTGTTAAGGCTTTGTGCCGCAAAAAATCGCGGGGTGTGTTGGGGGCGAGCGGTATAACCTATTGAATTAAAGGGGGAAACAAAAAACTTCCCCCTTTAAAAACCCCCTGCAGAGCATTTCCTATTTTGTTCCCTGCAAAATATTCAGCGCTTCATATAGCTGAAAATCAGAATACAATAAATCTTGTGCTTTTTTCTCCGCTTCCTGAGATGCTTTTTTGTCTTTCACTGAATCTTCTTCGTCAGTCTCATTCAGCAAGTGTTTCTCTAAATCTGCTTCAGAAACAGACAATAATTCACTCGTTTCTGTTGTGGGTTTTGGAATAGTCATGTCGGGTATTTCAATATCAGGCTCTATCCCTCTGGCCTGAATGGATCGACCGTTTGGCGTATAGTAAAGTGCGGTGGTTAATTTAATGGCTGATTTTGCATCAAGCCCTAAAATGGTTTGTACAGAGCCTTTTCCAAAACTTTTCTGACCAACCAGTGTCGCGCGTTTTTGATCTTGTAATGCACCCGCCACAATTTCTGCTGCAGAGGCTGAACCTTCATTGATCATCACAACCATGGGTATGCCGTGCAACATGTCCTGACCCTTGGCTGTGGCTTTAATATCAGAAGAGGGAATACGCCCTTTGGTATAAACGATCAGACCATCGTGCTTTAAGTGCTTGCTGTCTAAAAACAACTCGGTCACATCAACCGCTGAATCCAGCAATCCGCCCGGATTACTGCGCAAATCTAAAATCACGCCTTTCAAAGATGGTTTAGCCTGCTGTTGCAGTCGCTTAATCGCTTTGACGAGATCTGCATGGGTTGTATCCTGGAAAAAAGATAGGCGGATATACCCATATTCACTTAAAAAGACCTCTGTTTTAACGGTCTGTACTTTGATGACTTCGCGCGTAATATCAAACTCCAGGGGCTTTTTTTCTCCTTGACGTAAAACGGTTAAGTGAACTTTTGTGCCACTTTCTCCCCGAATCAGGTCTATGGCCTGACGCAATGTCATGTCGCGCACCAGTTTATTGCTGATTCGAACAATTAGATCTCCTGGTTTGATGCCTGCTTTATAAGCAGGCGTATCATCGATGGGACTCACCACTTTGATAAAACCATCGCTGGGAAGAATTTCTATCCCAATACCACCAAATTTACCGCTTGTGGTTGTTTCAAGGTCTTTGAGCGCGTCTTCATCTAGATATTCTGAATGAGGATCCAAGCTGGATAACATGCCAGAGATGGCATAGTTGAATAGTTTTTTATTTTCAACTGGCTCTACATAATAACGATGCACTTGCGCAATAATTGCTGCGAGCCGTTCAATGTCCTGGGCGGGAATATTGTCAGAAACCTCAGTTTCGCTGCTTTTTTGTGCAGGCAACGTTTGTCCGATCTCTACTGCTGCAGCGTGTGCTGAAATGGGGGTGAATCCCAGGAAGCTGACTGCTCCGATCCATAGGCTGATGCTTATGGTCGTCAAGCGTTGTTTTTTGAAAGACACAGGGGGATTCTCCAGATCAAGCGAGGTGATTGCTTTGATTTTATTGGGCGGGTTAAAAATGTGTCGGGAGTATAAAACTTAGTTCGGGGGCATGCAAAGAATATGCGCGTTCGCTGTAAATCGATAGCCAGCTTGTCTAAAAAATGCCAGAATTAAAAACACACCTACAAAATAAAATTTTTAACCTAAAGTCGGCAGTTAGAACCGTAGCGAAATGGACTAATGTGCTGAATTTAGGTTTAAGGAAAGTTCGAAAAACCATGCCTCTAGTTACTCTGCCCGACGGGCAACAAAAACAATTTCCACAACCAGTGACTGTTCTCGATATTGCAGCTTCCATTGGTGCTGGTTTAGCAAAAGCCGCGCTCGCTGGTAAAGTTGACGGTCGCCTGGTTGATGCCTCGCATCTGGTTGATCAAGATGCTGTCGTCGCAATCATCACCGACAAAAGCCCTGAAGGCGCTGATATCATTCGCCACTCAACTGCCCATTTACTCGCGCATGCTGTTAAGCAGCTTTATCCGCAAGCGCAGGTGACAATTGGTCCTGTGATTGAAGATGGTTTCTACTATGATTTTTTCTATCCCGATGGTTTTACTTTAGATGACTTGCCTGCCATTGAAGCTAAAATGCAGGAGATCGCCAAACAAAATCATACGCTCAATCGTCGCGAAGTATCGCGTGATGAAGCCATCGCTTTTTTTCGCGACATCGGCGAAGAATATAAAGCCAAAATCATCGAAGCTATTCCTGCCACAGAAATATTGACGCTCTATACGCAGGGTGATTTCACGGATTTATGCCGAGGACCACACGTCCCTCGCACAGGTCTTTTAGGCGCATTTAAATTAACAAAACTCGCTGGCGCTTATTGGCGTGGAGATTCCAAGAACGAAATGTTGCAGCGCATTTACGGTACCGCCTGGCCTGATAAAAAATTGCTTGCAGAACACCTACATCGTGTAGAAGAAGCTGAAAAACGCGATCATCGAAAGCTCGGGAAAAAACTGGATTTATTTCACACACAAGAAGAAGCACCCGGCATGGTTTTTTGGCATCCCAAAGGCTGGGCGATTTATCAAGAAGTGGAACAGTATATGCGTAGCAGGCTGCGTGAATGGAATTACCAGGAAGTACATACCCCTCAGGTATTAGACCGAAGCTTATGGGAAAAATCAGGGCATTGGGAAAAGTTTGGCGATGATATGTTTTATTCTGAATCTGAGTCACGCCAATTTGCAATCAAACCAATGAACTGCCCCTGCCATGTGCAAATTTTCAAACAAGGTTTACGCAGCTATCGGGATTTACCCCTGCGTTTAGCGGAGTTTGGCGCGTGCCATCGCAATGAACCCTCAGGTAGCTTGCATGGATTGATGCGTGTGCGCAGCTTCACACAAGATGACGGACATATTTTTTGTACCGACGCACAAATTGCGGCGGAATCGGCGCGTGTTATCAAAGAAGTACAAACCATCTACGCAGATTTTGGTTTTAACGACATGCTGATTAAATTGTCTACGCGGCCTGAAAAACGTATCGGTTCAGATGTGGTCTGGGATAAAGCCGAAAAAGCCCTCACCGATGTCTTAAACGCATCGGGATTAGACTGGGAAATACAACCCGGAGAAGGCGCTTTTTACGGGCCTAAAATTGAGTTTTCCCTGAAAGACTGTTTGAAACGTGTTTGGCAATGTGGCACTTTACAGGTTGATTTTTCTATGCCAGAACGACTGGGCGCACACTACATTGCAGAAGATAGCAGCAAACAAGTGCCTGTCATGTTGCACCGGGCTATTTTAGGCTCGCTTGAACGTTTTATTGGTATTCTTCTCGAAGAATCCGCAGGTCACTTACCTCTGTGGTTAGCGCCCATACAATTGGTTGTGATGAATATCACCGATCAACAACAGGATTATGCTGCCAAGCTCGCTGAAACATTAAAGCATCAAGCATTTCGCGTTACTGCGGACTTGAGAAATGAAAAAATTGGCTTTAAAATCCGCGAGCACAGTTTGCAATACATTCCCTACTTGCTGGTTCTTGGTGACCGTGAACAAGCGTCTGATACAGTCACCGTACGCACGCAAGCAGGTGAAGATCTAGGCAATATGTCGATAGAAACACTTATCCACCGTTTAAATCATGAGATCGCTGAACGCGGGCTTGGCAATAAAATAGCTTCTGCGTTAGAGTCCTCTCTTTAATATTCAGCAATGCGCTAGGCCACCGCAAAAATTCTTTATTTTTTAGAGCGCCTTAACAAAAAACAGTATTTTGAAAGGCGGCGGTATCAATTAATCACCTAAGAGGAACTTTCCCATTACAGTTAAAAAAACCCGCATTAACGACGAAATCACTACACCCATTGTATTTTTAGTAGGCAGTGATAATGAGAAAATTGGCGAAATCCATATTAAAGAGGCGTTAGAAAAAGCACGAGAAGCTGGACGTGATTTAGTCGAAATTGCACCACAAGCCTCTCCTCCTGTATGCCGCATCATGGATTACGGCAAATATCGATTCGAGCAAAATAAAAAATCGGCCCAGCAGAAAAAGAAGCAAAAACAAACGCAGTTAAAAGAAATCAAAATGCGCCCTGTCACCGACGAAGGTGATTATCAAATCAAGCTTAAAGCAGCTGTTCGCTTTATAGAAGCGGGTGATAAAGTAAAATTTACCGTACGTTTTCGGGGTCGGGAAATATCTTACCAGGATCAAGGTCTGAGCTTATTGAGGCGTATTGAACAAGCGCTGGACGGTGTTATTACAGTTGAACAGCATCCAAAATCAGAAGGCCGACAAGTAACTATGGTAGTGGGGCCGAAAAAGAAGTAATATGTTCGGCCAATTTACAAAATCCCTTATTCCTTCAAAAAACACATCATGCCTAAATTAAAGACAAATCGAGGCGCTGCAAAGCGTTTCAAACCCACCGGTGGTGGCGGTATTAAGCGTAAAGCAGCTTACCGAAACCACATTTTAACCAAGAAAAAAATGAAACTAAAACGCCACATGCGTGGCGCGACCATGGTTCACGAAAGTGATTTACGGTCAGTTCGTCGGCTATTAAATATTGAATAATCCTTGAGGTTCCTATCATGGCAAGAGTAAAACGCGGCGTTTGCGCCCGCGCCCGTCATAAAAAAGTATTAAAAAAAGCTAAAGGCCATTATGGTGCACGCAGTCGTGTGTATCGCGTTGCCAAACAGTCTGTTATCAAAGCGGGACAATATGCTTATCGCGATCGTCGTCAGCGTAAGCGTCAATTTCGTTCATTGTGGATTATCCGCATCAATGCCGCTGCACGTGAGTTTGGCTTATCTTACAGCCGCTTAATCGCAGGCCTCAAAGAAGCCCAGATCGATATCGATCGCAAAGTTTTATCTGACTTGGCCATCTTTGACAAACCTGCTTTTGCTGCCATCGCAGAAAAAGCCAAAGCAGCACTTCCTGCTTAAGAACACCTCTATAAATTAGTGTTTTGTTTCAAGACAAGGCGCGCGAATGATCCATTGCGCAGTTTACACGTGCGTAAATGAGCACCGGAAGCATGAGCGGAACGCAGTATTGGAACAAAAAAATAATTTATAGAGATGCCCTTAATGAAAAAAACTGCTTTATTAGGGATATTACTGGTCAGCCAAATTATCTGGGCTGACCAACAACCCCTCTCCATCACTGAAGACCGACAACCTGTTCAGCAGTTTGTTACTTCTGATCCTACAGAAGATCCCGAAACAGTTAAATCCGACACACCCGCTGATGACGCAGAAACACAAAGCGTTTCATCCGCTGATTCATTGCCATTACCACCTACCCCTACTTTTGTACCCGCTCAACAACCCATTCCGGGCAGTACTGCTATCGCCTTAGGTTTAAATGCGCCTAAAAAAGACACACCAGACAATGTATTGGTCGGCGGCTTTGATATTCCAAGCTTTATACAATGCAAACAAATCTATACCAATATATGTCGAACCATACAGGATCCGAACAAACTCGATACCTGCATCAAAAAAATAGTGCAATCTGAGTGCAAACCTTTTATCGCGTTTGTCAAAGCAACGAGTATGTCGCCTAGAGATGATGTCGATATGATTAAGCATTACAAACAACTGGATCTAATTCACCTCGTCCGTTTTGGCGCTAATTATCCGGGTGTTTATTATACGTTGGGCACCAATGGCGATTTAGTCGATTTGATTTTTGGACCTCAAACGCAAGGCTTGGATATCAGAAAAGATATCCATTACGCTGAAATCGCAGAAAAATATCCCAAAGTAATGTTGTTTTCTATCGTAGATAAATTACCCAAAGTAACATCGACCACAGATGGAAAAGGTCTACGATTAATATTACGTTTTCAGCTGTTAAATGGTTGTCATGCCTGTGAACAAGCCGGTTTCGCCAAAGTGGCTTATGATTTTTCTGAAGTGGGAGCGTTGCAGTCGACGAGTATTCAGTCTATGGAGCCATTATTTTAATAATTAATGTGCCTGTTTTTTAAGTGCTTCATAGAAATTCTCATGAGGAGCAAATGAAATAAGCATCAACTCATCAGTGCCATCATCATAGGAATAAGCAAGCAATATCAATTGATGCAAAATGCGGAATTTATAAACACGAACTCCTGCCAAATCTCCTTTTTTTAGCTCGCCAATCAAAGGATCTTTCTGAATAGCGCTAATGGCTTCTTTAAGCGAAGGCGCCTGATTACGATGCAGTTTTTTGGCTGCACGCAAAAATGTATTGGTATGGAAAGTTTTCATAGAGCGTCGGGGTCGTACTCTGATACATTTCCCAACTTAGCATCTTCAAGTCCTATCAATATCTCCTTTATGCCGCCATAACTCATATCCGGGTTTTCTTCGGCAATACGCCCTATTTTTGCCCAGTGCTCAATTTGTTTTGGCACAGAACGACTTTCCGCACCCGAATAAGAACGCGCTATTTGAACTAATTCACTATCTAAATTAACAGTAACGCCCATAATGTACCTCCAACAGTTATACTGAAATTGTAGAACATATTGTTAAAAACAACAAAAAATTGTAAAACAGAACAGTTTAAAGATACATAGGCTGTCCAGCAAACTCCACTTAGAACCCTCATGCATATCCTAGGCATCGAAACCTCCTGCGATGAAACAGCGGTCGCCATTTACGCTCAACAAGGCGGATTGCTCTCTCATGCCCTTCACAGCCAGGCTACCTTCCATGCGCAATATGGCGGTGTGGTACCTGAACTCGCTTCTCGCGATCATCTCGCCAAACTGCTGCCTCTGGTGCAACAGACACTCTGTGAAGCCAAACTCACGCCCAAAGATATCAGTGGCATTGCCTATACCGCAGGCCCGGGGTTAATGGGTGCGTTATTGGTTGGCGCCGCTTTTGCAAAAAGCTTAGGATTTGCCTGGCAGATACCCACGCTAGGTATTCACCACATGGAAGGGCATCTCTTGGCTCCTATGCTCGAAGATCCTGCACCCTCGTTTCCTTTTTTGGCACTCCTGGTATCCGGCGGACATACCCAGTTAGTCGACGTCAAGGGCGTAGGACACTATCAACTACTGGGTGAAACACTGGACGATGCCGTCGGAGAAGCCTTTGATAAAACCGCTAAACTCTTAGGACTCCCCTATCCGGGGGGCGCGGAGTTAGCAGCCCTGGCACAATCGGGTGATCCCTCGCGCTTTCACTTCCCTCGTCCCATGACAGATAGGCCCGGCTTGGATTTTAGCTTCAGCGGTCTTAAAACATCCGTACTCAATACCGTGCGCAAACAAACTACGCTAGATCAACAAACCAAAGCCGATATCGCCCGCGCTTTTGAAGACGCCGTTGTAGAAACACTGTGGATTAAATGTGCGCGAGCGCTTAAAGAGACGGGATTGACGCGTCTCGTCATTGCAGGGGGGGTGGGTGCTAATCTGTCATTACGTCAACAGCTTAAGATAGGTATGGCTAAATTAGGTGGTACGCTTTTTTTTCCTCGTCCCGCTTTTTGTACCGACAATGGTGCCATGATTGCCTATGCGGGTTACCTGCGTTTTCAAGCAGGACAGCATGATATGAATTTAGAAATTCAGGTCAAGCCGCGCTGGGACTTGGAGGCGTTGTCCGACACAGCCGAGCCTCCTGTAAACGCACGCTCATCCTTAGCCCCTCCACCTTTCTCTGGTAAAAAAACTCAAGCCACAGAGCTTATGAAAACCACTCCCAAAATACCCTCATTCAATGACCCAGATTTTGTACTGGGCTTTGCCGGATGCGGTTCATTATCAGAAAGTATGATTGTATGGTTGGTTTTGAATCCTCAGTTCAAAGGACGCATTGTTGTGAATGGAAGCACCCCAGAGAGAAGCCGAGAAATTGCTGAAGCACTCAAACAGAAAGTTGCCAAGAAGTATCTCGAAAAATATGGCATACCCTCTGAAAATCTGCGTATAGAACCCGCTGATTCGAATGTAAACATTGCAAGTGTTTCACACATGGTAACGCTTGGCGTCAAACCTATGATGCTAAAAACAGTATTGCCAGAAATGAGCGATCCTTTAACCGCACACCCAAATACCTTTGTCGTTTCTTTAGCAGCCACTGGACCCCTGGCGTATATGAGTGCCTTATCGGGACAAGATAAAACGCGCTTTGTCAGAATTATGACAACAACAGCCGCCGAATATGGCTATGCAACCACCTTTGCTTATGCTGACCCAAACACGTCTGCTGAAATTATTCAGTGCGTAAACGATCACTATAAAACCCTGGGATCTGTGGTTATTTGGGTTAAGAAAGAATCCACGCTCGATATGACTGTCGCAAATGCTTGTGCCACAGGATTTTTCTTAAAACTGATAGCGATGGCGCCAGAAGATGCGCAAAAAGTTCTATCACAAACCATGATAGATGCAGGTCAAATTGCGATGGAAAAAAATATTTCAGAAGAAATAGCCAATAGGACGGATAAAACAGATGTAAATGCTTGTTTAACGGTTATGCTTTTGAAACTGATAGATGAACTGAAAAAACCAATGACAGAAGCAGGCATGTCGCAAGAAGAAGCACAAACAGCGCTGGCACAAACCATGATAGGTGCAGGACACATTGCGATGAAAGGAAATCTTTTAGAGGCAATAGGCAATGTGGGTAAACCCGGTAAAAGCTTCACAGCGACTTTAATAGAAGCGCTTGAAAAAACAGCATACCCAAACTTTGTGACTGCTTTTCAAAAAGTCATTAAGCAAGAAGGTAACTCCGCAACTGCTTTAACAGCAGAGCTTAAAGAGACAGCCTACACGGCTTTTGTTGCCGCTTTTGAAAAAGTCCGTGCCGTATGTGCACAAGCCAATGAAAAACTCATGGCCAATATGTTAATTTAAAAAAGTGCCCTAAAAATATAAAAAACCATGTCATTACCCCACCAAGAAAAACACGTCGCGTCCTCTGATACTTTAAAAGATATCGTGCTGGGTATGTCTGATGGTCTCACCGTACCATTTGCATTGGCAGCAGGTTTAAGTAGTGCAGTTGATTCTACTTTTATTATCGTCGTCGCAGGTTTGGCAGAAATTGCAGCGGGTGGTATTGCGATGGGTTTAGGCGGTTATTTAGCAGCTAAAACAGAGTCTGAACATTATCAATCAGAATATCAAAGAGAAGCCCTTGAAGTAGAGCGTGTGCCTCATATAGAAGCAGAAGAAGTCGCTGTTATTTTAAGAGATTTTGGTGTAGCCGAACCGCAGGTACCTATCGTAGTAGATGCGATTAAATCAAATCCTACTAAATGGATAGATTTTATGATGCGGTTTGAATTGGGTCTTGAAAAACCCAATCCCAGGCGGCTTTTTTTCAGTCCTTTAACCATCGGATTGTCTTATGTTTTTGGTGGGCTTATACCGCTGTTACCTTATTTCTTTTTGCATCAAGTCAAAGAAGCATTGCTTTATTCCATTGTTATTACCCTACTGACACTTTTTATTTTTGGTGGTTTTAAAGCTTATTTCACCGGTAAAAAAATATTACGGGTGGCCTTACAAACGATGATGATTGGCGGTGTTGCAGCAAGCGCTGCTTTTGGTATTGCTAAATTAGTAACAGGTTAGTTGTGCCTAAAAAATCTTATCCCTTTGCAAAAAATCTACTCGCTTGGTACGACAAACAAGGTCGAAAAAATTTACCTTGGCGAGAAAAAATCACACCCTATCGCGTTTGGATTTCTGAAATCATGTTGCAGCAAACGCAGGTCAAAACCGTTATTCCTTATTTTGAGCGATTTATAGCGCGTTTTCCTACTGTGAGTGATTTAGCTAAAGCCTCTCAAGATGAAGTGTTACATTTATGGACAGGCCTTGGATATTACGCAAGAGCACGTAATTTACATCAAGCTGCTAAAAAAATTCATACTGAAAATAAAGGTGTTTTTCCAACCACATTAGAAGCGCTGCAATCTCTATCAGGTATAGGACGATCCACAGCAGGTGCTATTTTAGCGATCGCTTTTAATCAACAAGCAACGATTCTAGATGGCAATGTTAAACGTGTTTTGACGCGTTTTCACGCTGTTGAGGGTGTACCTTCTCAATCTCATATCAATGCCCAATTATGGGATATCGCAGAAAAACATACACCCAAAGAAAGAACAGCAGACTATACACAAGCGATTATGGATTTAGGTGCAACGCTTTGTCTGCGCACTAAACCATTTTGTGATATGTGCCCTATTGCGTCTGGTTGTCAGGCTTATTTTCAAGAAAGAGCTTCAGAATTCCCTACCCCTAAACCACGAAAATCTATTCCCGTGCGTTCCGTCAATATCCTCATTTTTCATGATATAAAAAATAATCAGGTGCTATTAGAAAAGCGTCCACCTGTTGGTATATGGGGAGGGTTGTGGAGTTTTCCTGAGTGTTCTACTGAGTCGGAAATCATTCATTGGTGTAAAAAATATTTGAGTTTTAAAGTAATTGAGATGAAAACTATGCCTGCATTTAAGCATGTTTTTACGCACTTTCAGTTAAATATTACACCTATTTATATTTCAAAATATGAATATAAAAATAGTATTTCTGAGTCACAAGAAAGGATATGGTATTGTTTGGATGAACCTACTGAATTAGGTTTTTCAGCACCCGTTAAAAAATTGATTCAACATTTAATGAAAAAATGAGGACACTATGACACACACTGTTTTTTGCATGAAATTATTAAAAGAATTACCTGGTTTAGATTCTGCGCCTTATCCAGGTACGTTAGGAGATAAAATATATAACCATATTTCAGAGGAAGGCTGGCAGATGTGGTTGAATCATCAAACCATGTTAATCAACGAATATCGTTTGAGTTTGGTTGATCCAAAAGCACGAGAATTTTTGTTACAAGAAATTCAGAAATTTTTGTTTGATGGCGGGGGTGAAAAACCAGCGGGGTTTGTAGAGCCTGTGAAATAAATTAAAGTGTTTTAAGTGTGCTTTTATATCCATTCAAATGCTATAAAAAAACAGTACCTTCAATATAAATATGCGTTGCATATCGGTGATTTAAATATTATGAAAAAATTTTTTGGGTACAGGATGGATTGGTTAAAGCGTTTACGGGATGTGGAGCGAATTAAAAAAACTAAACAAAGTAACGTAAAAGTCCGTCACTTCGTTTAGTTGGAGCTAATACCTATTTTTTCTATTTTTATCTTTGTTTAGGTTTCTAGTCGTTGATTAGGCTGTTTTAGGCTGTTTTAGGAAGCTTGTGTACTGGGCGAGAAGTTTCTTTAAAAAACAACTTTTGGGATCAAGCCTCGTTGACTGTATCAGCTGTTTACCACCAACAATGTGATTTAGTTCTTCTTCGGTTAATTTTGTTATTAACGTTTTCATATAACACCTCATATTGGATTTATAGTTTTTATTGGCATAAGTATGATTTATAAAATATCTACAATACAAACTATAGTACAGAAATAGGGCTTTGCAATTTATCTATATCCATTCAACTTGAAGATGCTGATTTTGTATCTTCAAGTTGAATGGGTATATAAGAGACGATGAGTCGTCGTGTTTTATAGTCAAATTCACCTAAAACTTTTCCTACTGTGACGATTTTAGGTCAAGATCGTTAAACTCCGATCTACAAAATCAGTGCCAAAAATGACATCGAAATAAAAACCTCAAACATTGTTTTATGCAAAATCATTTTTACGCAAATATGAATCGCATAACCTTATTCACTTGGTATTGATCGCATTTCCACTTCTTTACCCTTGAACGCAAGACCTACTTTTAAAATTGTCTGAATATTCTTCTGCCGCAGCTCAGTCTCATAGCCGCATTCACCTATTTGTCTGAGCGCTTGTTCAGCTGTCTCATCTAAGGCATCGCCTTCTTCCGCCACTTTAAACTCCAGAATTATCCCCAGTTGTTTTATATCTTTTGGAATCAGCATCACATCATAACGCCCATCACCACTTTCTTTGTTCGATTGGACTACATGGGTATCGGCTAAACTCACGATCAAACCCAGCACAAAGCCATGATAAAACTTCTCAGGATGATGACCTTTGACGTCAAAAAAACTGCTGGATTCTTTTAAAAATTGTTTTAGTTTTTTTAAAAACTGATCAAGCCGACCTGTCGTTAAATGCCCTAAAAAAGCACGGTACTCCGTCCCTCCAAGCGGCGCATCAAACCATCCACGAATTACATCTCTATAAAGTGCTGCAACTTCTTGATTAGGGGTTTGTAAAAAACAGTTAAAACGCGTATCAATCGGTATTTTTTTGACAACTGTCAAATAACCACTAAATAACAACAAACTCCACAGCGCATCGCTGTTGGTTTTTAAATCTGCAAAAACCATATTCTCCGTAACTGTTTCTTCAATTGGTTTGCCCGCTAAAATTAGCTCAAATTTTTCTTTCACCAGCGCGCTCGCTGAGGCCATCGAAGATTTAATAAGATCATTGCTGCTGGTATTAACCCAGTAGGGCCTTACCAATCCGGCTTTTTTGATACAGTTAGCAATAGACCAAGGATTATAGATTTGACTGTCTCCAATATGGTAGCCGTTATACCAATCTTTTATTTCACGCGATAAAGCATCGAGATTTGCTTTTTTAAGTGCCTCATCCACCTCTGTTTCCGTAAATCCAAAATGTTCCGAATATTCTCGGCTTAAAATAGAAAATACGTCTAAATTATTGACACCTGAAAATAAGCTTTCTTTAGAAATTCGTAAAATACCGGTAATAATAGCGCGATGCATATCGGTATTACCTTTCAAAACACTACCAAATATCCCTCGCATCAATTCAATCATGTCCTCGTAATAGCCATGAAAGTAAGCGGATTGAATGGGCGTGTCATATTCATCAATGAGTATCCAAGGCTTAACACCATGATGTAAATGTAAAAATCTCGATAGTTCTTTTAATGAACTTTCTAAAACAGCCCTGTCCGTTACCTCTCTGTCTAAAATAGCTTCATACAGTTTTTTTTCTTTTTC
>JBIIEG010000088.1:0-4765 GCA_044237955.1 Gammaproteobacteria bacterium | reverse complement strand
CATTTGATAATCAGGACAATTATTTATTCCCTAATCAATTTGTGAATATCAAACTGTTGGTTGATACCTTGCATCAAGCAACATTGATACCCACCGCTGCGGTACAACGCGGTGTGAAAGGCACTTTTGTATATATATTCAATAGCGAGAATAATACGGTGAATTTAAAGCCTGTGACCTTGGGCGCAGCGTTTGGTGATAACAGCGTGATTATCACAGGTGTTTCATCTGGAGAAAAAGTGGTGGTAGAAGGCGCTGACAAATTAACGGATGGGATGAAGGTGAGGGTCTAGTGAGCCTATCAACCCCCTTCATCAATCGCCCCATTGCTACATCACTTCTGATGATAGCCATTCTATTATCCGGTGTACTTGCTTATAAATTACTCCCGGTATCAGCCCTTCCCGAAGTTGATTATCCCATCATCCAAGTATCCGCAGGCTATCCAGGCGCTAGCCCCGATGTCATGGCCTCAGCCGTTGTCGCGCCTTTAGAGCGGCAATTCGGTCAAATGCCAGGCATGACGCAAATGACATCGGCCAGTTCCAGTGGTGCGATGGGCATCACATTACAATTCAGTTTAGATATCAGCCTGGATGTCGCCGAACAAGAAGTACAAGCAGCCATCAATGCTGCTTCCGGCTCTTTGCCCTCTGATTTGCCCAACCCGCCGGTGTATAGCAAAGTGAATCCTGCTGATGCACCGATCATGACTTTGGCGCTCACCTCCAAAACATTACCCCTGCCACAAATAGAAGATTTAGCCGACACGCGTTTAGCGCAGAAAATTGCGCAATTATCCGGTGTGGGATTAGTCAGCATCAGCGGTGGGCAACGTCCTGCAGTCCGTGTGCAAGCAAATCCCACGGCATTATCAGCGTATGGATTGAGTCTAGAAAATATTCGCAACGCAATTTCTGCTGCGAATGTGAATTTACCCAAAGGGAGTTTTGATGGTGCAAGACAAGCCTATACCATCAATGCCAATGATCGCCTGCTCTCAAGCAGTGATTATCGACCGCTCATATTAGCCTATAAAAATGGGGCGCCCGTTCGTTTGTCGGATGTCGCAGAAGTCAAAGATGATGCCGAAAATGTGAAACAGGCAGCGTGGATGAACACCACGCCTGCGGTCATTTTAAATATACAACGTCAACCCGGTGCGAATGTGATTGCCGTCGTTGATCGTATTAAACAGCTATTACCACAACTGCGCGAAACATTGCCTGCCGCTGTGGATATTTCAGTATTAACCGATCGCACATTGACGATTCGTGCTTCAGTCAAAGATGCTGAGTTTGAATTGATGCTTTCCATCGCGTTAGTCGTGATGGTGATTTTTTTATTCTTGCGCAATTTCTCTGCCACGATTATCCCGAGCTTTTCAGTACCATTATCGTTGGTAGGTACCTTGGGTGTGATGTATTTATTAGGCTTTAGTCTAAATAATTTAACCATCATGGCATTGACCATTGCCACGGGTTTTGTGGTCGATGATGCGATTGTGATGATCGAAAATATTTCACGCCATATGGAAAATGGCGAAAAACCCTTACAAGCCGCATTAAAAGGATCAGGGCAAATTGGATTCACCATTATCTCGCTGACGATTTCTCTGGTTGCCGTTTTAATTCCCCTGTTATTTATGGGCGACATTGTAGGTCGATTGTTTCGTGAATTTGCAATGACATTGGCGATTGCGATTTTAATTTCAGGTGTGGTGTCGTTAACCTTTACGCCGATGTTGTGCGCAAGATTATTGCGTGAGAAAAAAACTGAACAAAAAGAAACACAATTCACTCAGAAATTTTATGCGTTCTATGGTAGTAGCTTAAAGTGGGTACTCAACCATCGCCCTTTTATTTTATTTTTAGCGGCTGTTACTTTAGTGTTAACAGCTGCCTTAATATATTTCATCCCCAAAGGTTTTTTCCCCGTAGAAGATACCGGCATCATTCAAGGCATTTCTGAAGCACCACAAACAGTCTCATTCGCAGCGATGCAGGAACGTCAACAAGCCTTAGCAGAAGTGGTATTAAAAGACCCGGCAGTGCAAAATATTTCTTCATTTATCGGTATCGATGGCACAAACACAACGCTCAACAGCGGTCGATTGTTGATTACACTCAAACCCTTAGCAGAGCGGAAAATAAGCGCCAGCAAAGTGATTCGCAGGTTACAACCTAAAGTAGCAGCCGTATCCGGTATCACGCTGTATATGCAGCCCATACAAGATCTCAATGTAGACACCCGTGTCACGCGCACACAATACCAATACAGTTTAAATGCGCCGGATTCAAAAGCAGTCTCTGAATGGACAACGCGTTTAGTCGACACATTAAAAAAATCACCCGCACTGCAAGATGTGGCAAGCGATCAACAAGAAGCAGGTTTACAAACCACGCTCACCATTGATCGTGATACCGCATCGCGATTAGGTATTACCACACAGATGATCGATGATGCGTTGTATGATGCCTTTGGTCAGCGTCAGGTTTCCACGATATTTACGCAGGTGAATCAATATCACGTGGTACTCGAAGCGATGTCTGAATTAGGGCAGGGCCCTGAAGCGCTCAATAATATTTATCTCAATGCGAATAACGGTGGCGTGATACCGCTCAGTACATTCACACAAGTGACGCAAGGCATAGGTCCTTTATTGATTAACCGTCAAGGTCAGTTTCCTGTTTCTATTATTTCATTTAATTTAGCGCCAGGTGCTACCTTGGGTGATGCAGTCAATGCGATTCATGCTGCCAAACAAACGCTGGGCATACCCAATACCATACAGACCAGTTTTGAAGGGGCAGCAAGTGCATTTCAAAGTGCACTCGCGAATGAAATCTGGTTAGTGCTGGCAACCATTGTCGTGGTGTATATCGTGCTAGGTGTATTGTATGAAAGTTATATTCATCCACTGACAATTTTATCCACGCTACCTTCGGCGTGTATGGGTGCGTTGTTGGCGTTATTGCTGACAGGTTTAGAGTTCAGTGTCATTGCTTTGATCGGTGTTATTTTGTTGATTGGTATTGTGATGAAAAACGCCATTTTAATGATCGATTTTGCGTTAGATTTAGAACGCTTGAAAAATAAAACACCTTATGAGGCCATTTATGAAGCGTGTTTATTGCGATTTAGGCCTATTTTTATGACCACATTGGTTGCGATGTTGGGCGCTGTGCCGTTAGCATTAGGTTCAGGGATGGGTGCTGAATTGCGTCGACCATTGGGTATTGCGATTATTGGTGGGTTGATTGTGAGTCAGTTGTTAACGCTTTATACAACGCCTGTGATTTATTTGTTGTTTTCTAAACGGCAGCCCCCCGCCAGCCGTCATCCACCCCTTTAGCTGTCATTCCTCCTTTAGCTGTCATTCCCCCATTAGCCGTCATCCCGTGGATGGTTTGACCACGGGATCCAGGTCAAAAGTGTTATTCTAATAATGATTTAAAAGCACTTTTGAAAAACGTTTATACTTTTTAGCAAAATATATACATGATTTGGTAGACCTGGGACGCCAAACTGAAACCATTTTAAAAACACCTGGCAATGAAAAAAAAGCACCAGGATTGGATCCTGCTTTAAAAATTTTATGGGAAAATGATCTTTTGGCTATCTTCGAATCCCGTTATTTGACCCGCTATATATTCGATCACCTCATGCAAAATGCACCTAAAAAACGAGATGCTGTGCTTCAGGCAGTGAAGGAAAAATCAGCCCAGTTGACTCAAGAATTGTTGAATACATAATGTGGGCTTGGTAGTTTTAAAATACTTCCTAGCAATGAACCCCCTTATTCAAGTGTGGAATATACTTTGTCAGTAAGCCCAAGCCTATCCGCAGCAGAACTTAAGGATTTCTATTTAACAGTGAAAGATACAAATCTTTAAATAGCTTTCAAGGAGATGAAATTATGATAAAAATTGGGAATAAGTTTGTACGCAATCAAAATGAACTAAACGCTTTAATTGAAGAATGTAGAAAGTCTGCTTCTGCCAATGGAAAACCACTAATAGTAGCAAGAATACTAGCGCTTCACGCTTTCCTAAACAGAAAAAGGAGGGTTTGTGTATTTTCTAACGTTGATGATTTAGTAAGGTCTTTGGTTGATCTGGAACAGAAAGTTCATGTTAGAGAACTGGATGCAGAAGAAATGACAGAACTTGGCTTGGAAAATGCTAACCCTTTCAGTAAAGCTGCAGAACATAAGGAAGAAAACGAAGACTCTGAAGAAGAAGAACAAGAAGATGAAATAAAAGTTGCACAACCACCTCAAGCAAATCCAATTCTTTCTCCTCTCCAGAATTTAATAATAGAAGCAGCAAAAAATAATTATTTTGCCCGATTAAAACTGTTGATTCAATCGCATGATCCGAACATTCTTGATGAAGAGGGCAATTCTCTTCTTTATTGGTTTGCAGCGCATGACAATCTTGATGCAATCCACTTTCTTAACTTCCCAAAATTCTGGCATTTATCCCTTTCAAATTGCTTTTGAGCTTAACCATTATAAAACAGGAGTATGGTTGATTTTCTACACTGCACAGCAGGAGAAATTGATAGAGATGAGGCCAACAGATGATAAAAGTATTTTAATTAACAAATTAATCACCAGCCTTATCTATGAGCATTATCGATCTAATAAGGGAAACGTCAACAAATTAAAAAACTATCTTAGTCTTATTCATCCAAAATATCAGGCTTACTCGACAGGAGATTTTCTTAAAGAAATTGAAGCTGAAGAAACAGCTAAACACAC
>JBIIEG010000196.1:0-2783 GCA_044237955.1 Gammaproteobacteria bacterium | reverse complement strand
ACCTGGAATTGGATCCTTAAAAGCAATATCAGTTGATGTGTCATTGTTACCAGGCGATACCTTCTCAGTTAAATCTATTTCTTCAGTATCAAGAGATGCCCCGGATGCAGGGGGGGATGGATAAATATACCCCATGTAGCCATCAGGAATCTTAGTGTCATCCCAAGTAGGTCCGCCACCCTCTACTGTCAGTTTAAAGCTATTCGTCAGCGTCATGGGGACACCTTCAGCGACAGCGTTTGCTGTGAGGGTAATGCGGTATTCACCCACTGTCGTGTTTCCATCACGATCAAGCGCTGGAATACCCGCACTCGTTGCTGACTCCACGATAGCCTGATTCGTGCCGTTGGGAACGAGCGCTAAGTTTAATTCTTCTGTGAAGTCTCGACCTGGGTCTGAACTGTTTGTGGTTGATGGCACAGACGGTGCTGATAAATCTGTGACTATTTTGAAGGTCGTGACTGTGTAGGTGACCGTGATATTAGGGTCGGTGAATATGAAAGCTGCCGTGGTGGGTACGGGGTCTAGCATCTGGCCAAAAAGCTTTATCTGGTCAGGCAGCGCGAGCCCGCCCCTGGCTTCAAATCGTTGTACCAGTTCATCTTTGATCGCTAACACGCGAGTGGCATAAACAATGGGCTTATCGATCCAGTTTCTCAGTTCTTCTCCTGCAGTGAACGAAGTGAGTGTATATCTTTCTGGGGCAGGATAGGTGATGCCTAACGTGACGCTTTTGTTGTCTGGCAGCGTGCTCAAACCTGTTGTGTATTGCCCCTTTAAGGAAGCTTCAAACTTTTTGGGTAATAGATGACTGATGCCAATGCTGTGTTCATTGGAGGCGGCGGTGCCTGTGGTGCCTAATTCAAGTTTGGCTTTGGGGGTTAATAGATGGGCCAGCTCTGCTTTGTAGGCAGGTCGGTTAGCTGCCTGGTTGCTTTCGTATAGGGTGTCATAGCTGATGCTGCTGTAACCTGCCCCCAGTGTCAGGGTGGTTTTATCGTTGGCGAAAGGGAATAGGTTGGCAGATGCCAGCACGGTGTTTTCACGGCCTCCGGCAATGCGGCGATAGTTGACGTCGTAGAGATAGCCTAAACCGCCTTCAATGGCTTGCTGGTTGAATACAACGTTGTCAAGGTCTTTACTGTTGGCGCGTGTCATGTAGCCGCTGAGTTCTAAGCTGTGCACTATTTCGTGGCGTATGACGTATTGGTAAGCTGCGCCTAAAGAATGTTGTGCAACCCATTCGTTGATGGTGCCGCTGGCGAAATCAAAGGGTAAATTTTGAGTGAGGTATTCGTAGGTGAGTTTGATTTGCTGATCTTTGGTGAGCGCATAACCTGCCGTGATGTTGGCGCGCAGTTCGTTTTCACCACCCGTCAGTTTGGTGGCAAGCCCTATACTCTCGGTGAACATGTGCAGATATTTCAAGCCCAGTATCCAAGATAGATCAGCGTCGTATTTGAGTTCAGCGCTGAAAGGACCTGCTAAGCCGAGCGCCTCCGTGTTGAGAGCGGGTAGCGCTGGTAGCGTGGGCGTGTAGGTGGTCCATTGCTGTTGATTCTGCTTGCGGTAACAGTCATCGGGATTAGGTGAAAAACGGCAGTCTGAGGTTTGAGCTGATTGAGCTGCTTGGGCGGCGAGTCGCGAGGGGGGCGCGAGCACGCCTAAGCTTACGGTGCTTGATAGCAACAAGGAGGCGCCAATGAGCGCACCTGTTACCAGGCAACGCCATAAGAATTTGATAGGTAGATTTCTCATACTTAAAAGCCATGCTCCGTTCAAATTGCTGCCGCTATGTTATCGCTATTCACACCCATCTTAAATAACGAATTCATAACAAAGTCGCCAGTGCCTGAAAAGACTTTGTGCATAAAACCAGAACAATGATCAGCAAAAACCACGCGCTCGTTTGTGTTGAAGATTTTCAGATAAAGAATATGTCCAAGTTATCCAAAGGCAATTTGAGTTATTTCAGCTCAACTTCTGGGAAATCTCCATAGTTTAAATAATCTATACCCAATGTGGGTGCTCTCTTATTAAGCGGCAGAGTAACCAAATTTGGGAAGTAAGTATGAGCAAAGTCCGGAGCTCCCCCATAAGTATTTCGTAAACCCCTATTCATACCAGCACTAGCTACATATAAAGTAAAATTACCCCCTACACCCGTGGAAGTAGTAATAGGTAAATCGGCAATAAGAGGTGTATGTACCTTTACAGATATACCTCCACCGCTACATGGCTGGGTACGAGGAGAACCACTCGCTATAATATTGTGCGCACTATAGGTAGTCGAACCAGAGCCGCATCCAGTCCCATTAGCACCTGGATAGTCAGCGCTCACTGGAAGCAACCCGGGTTGTGGGGTGAGAGCACATAGCCCTACTGCTCTGGCCGGAAGAACATCAGTATTATCTGTTGGCCATGCCGGCGTGACTTTCGTCAAATAATATCCTTTGCCTGCAGGGGGGGTAGGAAGGTCAAATGCAAGTGCTGTAACCGTTCCATGACCAGAGGTCGGTGTACAAACGACATCTGTCTCTGTTATTCCCACGCCCATATTTGCACCCATGTTACCAGGCACAAAGCCAGCATTGAGGGCATTTTTAGTAGGCACTAAAATCAGCTTGCCAGCACTGATAGGGGGCAAGTTAACGACATTACCATCTTTCAATATATCTCCATTTGCTGGGCTCTTAGCACGGAGATAGTCGGTCTTAGAGCTTGCCACCAATGTGTTATATTCAGCGCCAGTCGGTGCTGAAAAAGTAAGCGTATTGGAACCA
>JBIIEG010000086.1:0-4809 GCA_044237955.1 Gammaproteobacteria bacterium | reverse complement strand
CAGATTTTACTGCCATACATCCTCTCTCACAAAAACCCATTCCAGTTTGGGTCGCCAACTATGTATTGATGGAATATGGTTCAGGTGCAGTGATGGCCGTGCCTGCGCACGATCAACGAGATTTCGAATTTGCACAGCAATATCAATTACCACTCGTGCAAGTCATTCAACCTGTTGGTGTGACGTGGGACATTCAAGAAAAACCTTTTTTAGCATCGGGTATTTTAATTAACTCCACATCGTTTGATGGCTTAAGCAGCGAACAAGCCAAACATGCCATCACTGATTATTTGATCGATAAAAATCAGGCTAAACGCCGCGTTAATTACCGGTTACGCGATTGGGGTATTTCACGTCAGCGTTATTGGGGCACACCCATTCCCATTGTTTATTGCGATGATTGTGGTGCCGTTGCAGTACCCGAAAAAGATTTGCCTGTGAAATTACCAGAGGATGTTGTGCTGGATGCTCCTACCTCTCCCCTCAAAACATCGCCTGCATTTTATCAAACGAATTGCCCTGATTGCGGAAAGCCTGCAAAACGCGAGACAGATACGTTTGATACGTTTGTGGAATCTTCCTGGTATTATGCGCGTTACACCTGCCCTGACCAAACACACGCTATGTTAGACGAGCGTGCGCATTATTGGTTGTCTGTGGATCAATATGTGGGCGGTGTTGAACATGCGGTATTACATTTACTTTATGCACGTTTTTTCTATAAGGTATTGCGTGATGAAGGCTTAGTGCCAGGCGATGAACCATTTACACGGCTATTAACCCAAGGCATGGTCTTAAAAGATGGTGCTAAAATGTCTAAATCTAAAGGCAATACGGTGTCTCCCAAAGAATTGATTCAACGCTATGGGGCTGATACGGTACGTTTGTTTATTATGTTTGCCTCGCCGCCTGAACAATCTTTAGAATGGTCAGACAGCGGTGTAGAAGGCGCTTATCGTTTTTTAAAGCGTTTATGGACGCAAGCACAAACTTTAGCTATATCGGAGAAAACAACCGTCGATACTGCTGCGGACCACCGACGGGAAATACATGATATTTTAAGACAAGCTAATCAAGACATCGCACAACTGCAATTTAACACCGTAGTTTCAGCCAGCATGAAGCTCTTAAACTTGCTGAGCAAAACACCAGCCAATACAGACGTTGCACGCGAGGGTTATAGTATACTGCTACGCTTACTCGCCCCCATCACACCGCACATCACACATCATTTATGGAAGACGTTGGGATTCGGTGACGATATTTTAAAAGCCAATTGGCCACAGGTAGATAACGCTGCATTACAAACGGATCACATCACTTTGGTTGTACAAGTGAATGGTAAAGTACGTGGACAAATTACCGTCGCACATGATGCGGATGATAAAACCATTCAGGAGGTGGCGATTGCCGAATCGAATGTGATGCGTCATTTAAACGGTCAAACACCGAAAAAAGTAATCGTGGTACGGAAGAAATTGGTGAGTGTGGTTGTTTAATCTTATAAGCAAAACGAGAATAACTTATGCGTCCATCAATCGTGCTTGACCTTAAAAGAAGCGCCATTCGTGAAGCAGCAAGTCGCTTTCACGTCGCGAATCCACGCATTTTTGGTTCAGTGCTTTACGGTACTGATCGTGATGGCAGTGATCTTGATCTACTGGTCGATGCGCTACCGGGTGCAACCTTATTTGACTTAGGTGGTCTACAGTTTGAACTGGAAACGCTGCTCGGTATCCACGTTGACTTGTTGACCCCTGCTGATCTACCGTTGAAGTTTCGAGCCAAAGTACTGGCAGAGGCAAAACCAATATGAACGAGAATCGCTTACCCGATTATCTCGATCACATACAACAGGCTGCAACGGATGCGTGTAATTTCGTGGATGGCTTAGAGAAAGAGGACTTTTTTGCAGATCGATGCACCCAACAAGCCGTTATCATGAGCCTTATTATCATTGGAGAGGCGGCTACAAAAGTGATGAATAAGTATACTCAGTTTATTGAAGCACATCCCTTAGTGCCATGGCGCAGCATGCGCGGTATGCGTAATCGTATCGCCCATGGTTACTTCGACATCAATCTTGATGTGGTATGGGATACTGTACAAACAGCGCTACCTGAATTATTGAGACAACTCTCTGCTGTTCGTCCTGATACAGAAAGTTAAAATCACAATAGCCACGAAACAACACTATGATAAAAAAAGCTTCACTATTTTTTCTAACAAGTTAAAAAGAGATCCATCATGAGCACATCTGAAAAACCTATTATTACCGCGGAAGATATACGAAAAGTAGCCCATCTTGCCCGATTAAAAGTTGACGAAGAAGCTATCAACAAGCACGTTGACAGCTTGTCGCACATTTTAGAAATGATCGCGCATATCAACGATCTAGACACAAAAGATATAACGGCCATGTCATCCTCGCTGGATACTGATTTAGCATTACGTGATGACGCAGTAACCGCCCCCGATCAACACAATCTCCTACAAAAATTAGGCGCTCAAACAGAAAGTGGATTTTATTTAGTCCCTCAGGTTATTGAATAAATTCATATAGACTAAAAACTAAATCACCCTCTCCCTAAAAAGAAAAAAACGTAAAGAGATTGAAAAAATGCACCACAAAACTATTGCACAAATTTCACAAGAACTGGCTAAAAAAACCTATTCCAGCGAAGAAATCGTTCAAACTTTTCTTGCACGTATTAAAACAGAAGATAAACAGCTCAATAGTTTTATCACCGTGACAGACGAACAAGCGCTCGCACATGCAAAAGCAGCCGATGCACGTCGCAGCAAAGGTGAATCTTCACCCCTATTAGGGGTTCCCATTGCGCATAAAGATATCTTCTGTACACAAGGTGTTAAAACAACTTGCGCATCTAAAATGCTAGATAATTTTATTGCACCTTACGATGCAACTGTTGTCACCAACTTAGAAAATGCCGGTTGCGTGTCTTTGGGTAAAACGAATATGGATGAGTTCGCGATGGGCTCTTCTAATGAAACAAGTTTTTATGGTGCCTGTAAAAATCCGTGGGATTTATCTCGTGTGCCTGGCGGTTCTTCAGGGGGTTCAGCCGCAGCTGTTGCAGCGGGATTAGCGCCTGCAGCCACGGGTACTGATACCGGTGGCTCGGTACGTCAACCCGCGGCTTTCTGCGGCATTACAGGGATAAAACCCACTTATGGGCGAGTATCCCGCTATGGTCAAATTGCTTTTGCATCCAGTTTAGATCAGGCAGGTATCATGGCTCGCACCGCTGAAGACTGCGCGTTATTACTCAACGCAATGGCAGGGCATGATGAAAAAGATGCCACCTGTCTTGATCATCCCGTTCCCGATTACACGAGCACATTGAACAAGCCATTGAAAGGCCTGCGCATTGGGTTACCTAAAGAATATTTTGAACATGATTTAGATGATGCCGTACATAAAGCGATCGATGATGCTTTGCATGAATTTCAAAAATTAGGCGCAACGCTGCATGATATTCATTTGCCCACCACCCCATTATCCGTCTCTGTTTATTATGTGGTCGCGCCAGCCGAATGTTCTTCTAATCTGGCGCGTTATGATGGTGTGCGTTATGGCTATCGTTGTGACAATCCTAAAGATTTACTCGATTTATACGAACGCTCACGCAGCGAGGGATTCGGCACTGAAGTCAAACGCCGCATTATTATTGGCACTTATATGTTATCAGCAGGTTATTACGATGCTTTTTATCTCAAAGCACAAAAAATTCGTCGCATGGTGAGTGATGATTTCAAACGCGCGTTTGAATCAGTCGATTTAATTTTTGCACCTAGCACACCCAATGTTGCTTTTAAACTAGGCGAAAAATCTGATCCTGTGAGCATGTACCTGTCTGATATTTACACCATTCCTGCGAACCTTGCGGGCTTGCCTGCGCTGTCCATGCCAGCCGGCTTTATCAATCAGCTACCCGTGGGTATGCAATTGATTGCTCGGCCTTTTGATGAAAGCACATTGTTAAATGCAGCACACCAATTTCAACAGGCAACAGATTGGCACAATAAAACACCTTCTTAAATCAAAAAAACTGATAGAGCACAACTATGCAAACACAATGGGAAACCGTTATTGGACTTGAAGTCCACGTACAACTTGCCACCGCCTCCAAGATTTTTTCGAACGCGGCAACTGCTTATGGCGCAGAACCTAATACACAAGCCTGTATTATTGATTTAGGTTTTCCTGGTGTTTTGCCGACCCTAAATCGCAAAGCGGTAGAAATGGCCGTTCAATTTGGCTTAAGCATTCAGGCAAACATTCCCTCTTATTCGGTATTTGCCCGTAAAAATTATTTCTACCCAGATTTACCGAAAGGCTATCAAATCAGCCAACACGAATCGCCCATCGTCGCTAAAGGTCATTTAAAAATCATCCTGGAAGATAATCAGGAAAAAGTGATCGCTATCACACGGGCCCATTTAGAAGAAGATGCGGGCAAATCGATTCATGAAGGATTCGAAGGCTGCTCAGGCATTGATTTAAACCGTGCTGGCACACCGTTATTAGAAGTCGTTTCAGAACCTGAAATGCGCTCTGCCAAAGAAGCAGTGGCTTATCTTAAAACCTTACATTCGCTAGTACGTTATCTCGGTATCAGCGATGGCAATATGCAAGAAGGTTCTTTTCGCTGTGATGCGAATGTCTCAGTACGTCGCGTCGGTGATACCAAGTTAGGCACACGCACCGAAACTAAAAATGTCAATTCTTTCAGATTTGTAGAACGCGCAATCAACTACGAAATCGCAAGGCAAATTGATATCTTA
>JBIIEG010000098.1:0-4464 GCA_044237955.1 Gammaproteobacteria bacterium | reverse complement strand
TGGCACTTAAAGGCAGCAGGGTGAGTGTTCCCATGCGACCTACCATGGCATCTGCCAGTTCAGGGATGACCATCAAGTTGGCTGATCCCGTGAGCAGATACTGGCCATAAGTTGAATGATGACTTGAAAGGGCAGCGAGGCGTTGTTCATCCACCAGCATTTTGAGGGGCCTAAACACTGCTGGTGCCATTTGAACTTCATCAATAATAAGCGGCGTGCCAGATTCACGCATATAACCCACAGGGTTGCGCATGGCGGCAGCACGTTCCAACGTATCGTCAAAGGTCACAAATTTTGCTTTAAAGTCTTTTTTTAGCAATTCGTGTACGAGCGTTGTTTTGCCAGCTTGCCTTGGGCCGTTGATATAGACGACTGGAAAGGATTTTAAGGCTTCTAACAGCAGTGATTTGAGTTGGCGTTGAAGGGCTTTCATGATGATTCTCTGGTTCACAAAAACCAGTATAGCTTATCGATAAACGAAAGTCGCTTTTCGATTTGTGAAAAAAGCGCGCTCCCGGGAGCAGTGTTTTACGCTAGGCTTCCATGTAAGTCATACTCATCGGCATTTTCTACCACCACATCTGCCCACATACCTGCTGTTAATCCCCCGCCATCACGAATAAACACTTTGCCATCGATATCCGGCGCATCTGCTGTGCTACGTGCAATGGCTGTATCGCCGTCTATTTCATCCACCAATACACGCAAGGTTTTGCCTATTTTACGTTGCAAGCGTTTCGCACTGATGACAGATTGCACGGCCATAAATTCTTCCCAGCGTGCTTGTTGGAGTTCTTCGGGAATAGGGTCAGGTAATTCATTCGCTTTGGCGCCTTCCACAGGAGAATATTTGAAACATCCCACACGATCTAATTCTGCCGCTTTTAAAAAATCTAACAGCTCATTAAATTCTGCGTCGGTTTCTCCGGGAAAACCCACAATAAATGTACTGCGCAATGTTAAGTCAGGACAAATTTTTCGCCAGGCTTGTACACGCGCTAGGTTATCTTCACCGCTCGCAGGACGCTTCATCAATTTTAAAATACGCGGACTGGCATGCTGAAACGGCACATCTAAATACGGCAATATTTTGCCATCAGCCATTAAGGGAATAATTTCATCGACATGCGGATAGGGGTACACATAATGCAGACGTACCCAAATACCTAACTCACCGAGTGCTTCCACTAATTCCGTCATGCGTGTTCTCACAGCACGATCACGCCATGTTTGTGTTTGGTATTTCACATCGACACCATACGCACTTGTATCTTGTGAAATCACCAGCAACTCTTTTACACCCGCTTTAGCGAGTTGTTCTGCTTCATGTAATACATCAGAGACAGGACGACTCACTAATTTGCCGCGCATAGAAGGAATAATGCAAAACGTGCATTTGTGATTGCAGCCTTCTGAAATTTTCAAATACGCATAATGACGCGGCGTTAATTTAATGCCTTGAGGTGGAACTAAACTGGTGAATGGATCACGACGTTGTGGTAGATGTTTATGTACAGCTGTCATCACCGCTTCATAATCCTGTGGACCTGTGATGGCGAGCAACTCAGGATAGCGCGCCATCAGCATATCTTTTTTAACGCCCAAACAACCGGTCACGATCACTTTGCCATTTTCGGCGAGTGCTTCTGAGATCGCATCGAATGATTCTTCAATCGCATCTTCAATAAAGCCGCAGGTATTCACGACGACTAGATTTGCATTTTGATAGGTCGGCACAATTTCATAACCTTGCGCGCGAAGTTGCGTCAAAATGCGCTCGGAATCAACGAGTGCTTTGGGGCAGCCTAAGCTGACAAAACCTATTTTTGGATCAGTGGCTAACATATGTGTTCTCTACGCTCTTTGTGTTAAATTTTCTAATTAAAACATTCCTAACTCTAATTTCGCTACATCCGACATCATGCTGCGATCCCAAGGTGGGTCAAACACCATTTCCACATTCACCTCATGTACTGTTGGTAGTACTAAAAGCTTTTGTTTTACGTCTTCTGTTAATACAGGACCCATCCCACAACCGGGTGCTGTGAGTGTCATTTTAATATCGATACGATGTAATTCTTCGCCAGGTTTTTTAATCAATTCACAGCTATAAATTAAACCTAAATCCACAATATTTACTGGGATTTCAGGATCATAACAGGTTTTTAATTGCTTCCAGACCAAGTCGTGTAGCGTCATGCCTTCAGGTATTTCAGCAGGGGGGGCTGCGGTAGGTTCTTTGCCCAAAGCATCTGCATCTTTGCCATCAATACGTGCAAGATTGCCATAAATATTCACGGTATAGCTGCTACCCAACGCTTGGGTGATCGTAACTTCTGTGCCTTTATGTAAATAAATACGCGCACCTGATGGAATCAAAAAAGCATCTACGTCGCGTGAGAGTGTGATGATGGTGTTAGTCATTTTCTTTCTCTGATTTGATCGTAAAACTTTCTCCACAGCCGCAGGAGTCTTCTACATTGCTGTTATTAAATTGAAGCTGTTTTTGGCCCAGCTCTTTTTCTATTAAATCAATGACCGTACCTTGAACTCTGGGTATGCTGGCTTCATCGATAAAAATACGTATGCCATTTTCTTCGATACATATTTCATCTGTACGCGGTTCTGCAGCAACATCAGCGATATATTTATAGCCTGAACAACCTGATTCTTTCACGCCAAATCTAAAACCTGCTGATTGACCTAAAGGCGCCAAGAATTTTTTCAGATGTTCGCGTGCGCTGTCTGTGATGGTGATGTCTGCAATATTATTGTTCATCTTCTGTACTCACAATTTTTTGTTGGTGACTCAAGGTGCCCATAAATGTATGCCAGGCGAGCGTTGCGCATTTAACACGAGAGGGGAATTCTGCGACGCCTGTTAATACGCTGAGTTTGCCGAGCTTTTCGAGTGCCTCTTCATTTTTTTCTCCCATCATAATTTGGTGGAAGAGGTGAAATAGGGCGGTTGCATCTAGAACTGTTTTGCCTTTGACGGCTTCTGTCATCAATGAGGCAGATGCCATGGAGATCGCACAACCGCTGCCTTGAAACGTGATGTTTTCTACCAGACCATTTTTTTCGGTGAGATAGATGGTGAGTTTATCTCCACAGAGTGGGTTAAAACCTTCGAGCGTTGAATTAGCATCGGAAATACCAAAATTTCTGGGTGATCGACCATGATCGATAATCATTTCCTGGTAGAGTTCGTTCAGTGCAGACATGTGGGAATCTCGTGAACTGGTAAAACGGTTATCTTGTTTGACAGCGGGTATTTTTTGTCGCCAGGGTAGATGACGAATAGTTTGTCCAGTTGCAGATGCTCTATAGCCCTATGCATAGAAGGCGTCGCTATGGGTGCGTCGCTAAATTTAAATTCAAAGCCTAATTTTTGACCGTTGTGTGTCAGAAATAAATCGAGCTCACCCACTTGGTGGATACCCCAATAATAGCAGTCTTCGCTACGTTTATTAAAAATACGGATAATCTGCTCTATAGCAAAACCCTCAAAGCTAGCGCCGACCTTGGGGTTTCTCATGAGCTGTTCTTGCGTGTGAATATCAAGCAAGTGGTGAAAGATGCCTGAATCCGTAAAATATACTTTGGGCCGTTTGAGTTGTCGTTTTCCAATATTGGCAAACCACGGATATAACTGCCGCACCATAAATGTACCTGACAGGATATCTAGATATTTTTTGATCGTATGATCGCTGACACCTAGAGACGCTCCGATTTCAGAAGCATTAAAGGTGTTGCCATGATAATGAGCCAGCATCGTCCAAAAACGACGCATGGTGATTGGCGGAATCGAAAAACCAAGGTTGGGAATGTCGCGCTCCAGAAATGTTCTGACATATTGTTCTAGCCAATCAAAGCCTGTCTCGGGGTGGAGGTAGCTGTTGGGGAAACCACCGAGCAAATGCAGGCGCTTCGTATCGTGGACTTCTAACAAAGAAAATGGATGGACTTCGATGTAACCGATGCGCCCCGCCAGAGTCTCCGAAGATTGCTGAATCAAATCTCTGGAGGCACTACCTAAGATCAAGAAGCGGCGGTTTTTTAACTCATCTACCAGCACCCGTAATGTAGGAAACAAATCTGGCAAACGTTGAACTTCATCAATGACAATTAAGCCAGTGCGTCCTGCCAATGCAATATGCGGGTTCGTCAGCGTTGCCAGATCCCGGGTGTCCTCCAGGTCAAAGAAATGCACCTCTTCTTGTGGGCCTGAAAATTGACGCGCCAAGGTTGTCTTGCCGCACTGCCGGGGCCCCAGCAGGGCAACAACTGGGTGGCTTGCAAATTGCAGTGCTATTTTATTTAAATAATAGTCCCGTTTAATCATACGAAGAGTTTAGCATGAAATTTCGAACTTGGAGTTCGAAATTTCATGGTTCGCGCCCAGGGGTCGTGTATAGACAAGGGACATGGTTTACAGTTGTTTACGGACATGGTTTACACTTT
>JBIIEG010000085.1:0-4861 GCA_044237955.1 Gammaproteobacteria bacterium | reverse complement strand
GTCATCCCGTGGATGGTTTGACCACGGGATCCAGGTAATAAGCGTTTTTCGAAAAGTACTTTTAAATTCTTAACAAAAAATGACCACTAAAATCACCCCAACCACCCAAGCCGAAATCGATCGCTGGCTCACCAAATATCCCCCTGACAGAAAACGTTCAGCCCTGCTTATCGCCCTTCGTTTAGTCCAAGAAGACAACGGTGGTTGGCTCAATACTGAATCCATGGATGCGGTTGCAGACTATTTAGACCTACCTAAAACCGCAGTCTATGAAGTCGCCACCTTCTACAAGATGTACGATTTAAAACCTGTCGGTCGTCATAAAATTGCTGTCTGCAACAGCATTTCCTGTCTGCTCAACGGCTCTGAAAAAATGCTAGAACACTTACACCACAAACTCGGTGTAAAACCAGGAGAAACAACCCCTGACGGATTCTGCACATTAAAAGAAGTCGAATGCCTAGCCGCATGCGTGCATGCGCCCGTCTTACAAATAGATGATCGCGACTACCATGAAAATTTAACCTTCGAAAAAATAGATGCGTTACTAGATGCGCTAAAACAATCGGAGGCAAAACATGCCAAATGATGTTTGCTTTCGCAATCTCCACCTTGAAGAACCTTGGACGCTAGCAACCTACGAAAGCACCGGTGGTTATGTCCAATGGCGCAAAATTCTACAAGAAAAAATCCCACCCGAAGTCATTATAGAAGAACTAAAAAAAGCAGCCTTACGTGGTCGAGGCGGCGCAGGCTTTCCCACAGGTTTGAAGTGGAGTTTTATCAAGCGCGACACACCCGGACAAAAATACGTCCTCTGTAATTCCGATGAAGGCGAACCTGGCACCTGCAAAGATCGCGATATTCTGCGTTATAACCCCCATCAAATTATCGAAGGAATGGCCATTGCAGGTTATGTGATGGGCGCTACCGTGGGTTATAACTATTTACGCGGAGAATTCTGGCAAGGATTCAATCGCTGCGAAGCGGCATTACACGAAGCACGTGCTGCAGGCTTGCTAGGCAAAAACATCTTAGGCTCAGGCTTCGATTTTGAATTACATCACCACTTGGGCGCAGGCGCTTATATTTGCGGTGAAGAAACAGCCCTCATGGAATCGCTAGAAGGCAAAAAAGGCTGGCCACGTTTCAAACCGCCTTTTCCTGCTAATTTTGGTATTTACGGCTGTCCTACCACCATTAATAACACCGAAACATTTGCCTCAGTCCCTGTGATTTTAGAAAAAGGCGCAGATTGGTTTTTAAATTTAGGCAAAACCAACAATGGCGGTAGTAAAATTTTCTGCGTCAGCGGACATGTCAACAAACCAGGCAATTACGAAGTCGGTTTAGGCATTCCGTTTCCTGAATTATTAGAGCTAGCAGGCGGTGTCAAAAACGGACGTGCATTAAAAGCGGTGATTCCAGGGGGCACAACGATGAAAATTTTGCCTGCATCGATCATCATGAAAACCAACATGGATTACGACAGCTTAATGCAGGCAGGCTCCATGTTAGGCACTGCAGCTGTTATTGTGATGGATGACAGCGTGTGTATGGTACGCGCCTTGCTGAATATTTCTCATTTTTACAAACAAGAATCTTGTGGACAATGCACACCGTGTCGTGAAGGCACCGGCTGGTTATTAAGAATGTTACATCGTATTGAACATGGCGAAGGTATGCCAGGCGATCTAGAAAAATTACTGGCTGTCGCAGGTGGCATTGAAGGGCGTACCATTTGTGCATTAGGGGAAGCCGCCGCCTGGCCCGTACAAGGTTTTTTAAAGCATTTTTACGATGAATTTGATTATCATATTAAATATAAAAAGTGTCTCGTATGATCGAAATCCAAATAGATGGCCAAATATTAGAAGCACAACCGGGTGAAACCATCATCCAGGTTGCTGACAAAGCGGGTATTTATATTCCACGCTTTTGCTACCACAAAAAACTCTCCGTGGTGGCCAGTTGTCGCATGTGCTTAGTGGAAGTTGAAAAAGCCCCTAAAACGCTACCTGCTTGTGCAACGCCTGTGATGCCGGGCATGAAAGTGAACACGCGTTCTGAAAAAGCCCTGTTCTCACAAAAAACCGTGATGGAGTTTTTACTCATCAATCATCCGCTGGATTGTCCTATTTGCGATCAAGGCGGAGAGTGCGAGCTGCAAGATTTATCGCTCGGTTATGGCAATGGTATTTCACGTTTTACTGAAGGCAAACGCGCAGTCCATGATGAAAATTTAGGACCCCTGATCTCCACCGAAATGACGCGTTGTATTCAATGTACACGCTGTGTGCGTTTAGGTGATGAAGTGGCAGGCGTGCGTGAATTAGGTGCGATGGGACGTGGTGAAGATGTTGAAATCGCCACTTACGTTGAAAAAGCTGTTTCATCAGAGCTATCCGGCAACATGATTGACGTCTGTCCTGTCGGCGCATTAACGTCTAAACCTTATCGCTTTACGGCACGTGCCTGGGAGTTATCACAATGTGAGGCCATCGCGCCACATGATTGTTTGGGATCGAATATTTATATCCATACCCGTGGTGAAGAATACACGCCAGTTAGACATGTCATGCGTGTTGTTCCTCGTGAAAATGAATCCATCAACGAAGTGTGGTTGTCTGATCGTGATCGTTTTAGTTATGAAGCAATTAACAGCGCTGATCGTTTGCTTAATCCTTTGTTGAAACGCGATGGTGAATGGATAACGGTTGATTGGGAAACTGCTTTAAATGAAGTGGTAAAACGCCTGCAAGCAGTAACGCAAAACAACCAAATCGGTGCATTGGTCTCTCCCAACAGCACAACAGAAGAATGTTATTTGCTACAAAAATTGATGCATGGTCTTGGATCTCACCATATAGATTACCGCATACGTCAAAGTGATTTTTCTGACGCTCATATCAATGCACCTCACCCGGTTGTTATTGCTGATTTAGAAAAACTAAACAGCGTGCTGTTAGTAGGTTCGAATATACGCTTTGAACAACCACTGGCCGCGCAACGTCTTCGCAAAGCAGTGAAACAAGGCGCGAGCGTGATGTGTGTGAATCCTGCTGATTATGCGTTGAATTTTAATGTGGCAGAAAAGTGTATTGCAGGGGCTCATGATTTTGTCACAAGCCTTGCTAAAATTTTAAAAATCCTGAATGAAAAATTAACTGAGCAAAAACTGCCAGCGGATTTAGTCGCGTATTTAGATGAGGTTACGTTAGCCATTTCAGATTGTGAAATTGTGATCGCAGAAAAGTTATTGGCAGGTGAGCACAGCGCAATCGTGTTGGGTGCTTATGCAACACAACATACCAATGCTGCAATGGTGCACGCATTAACCCGCCATATTGCAGAGCTATCTCAATCACAGCTGCATGTCTTTACAGAAGGGGCTAACAGTGCAGGCGCTTATATTGCAGGCGCAATACCTGATCAATCGGGATTCAATGCGCGTGAGATGTTAGAGAAAAATCTACCAGCGTATGTGTTATTGGGTGTAGAGCCTGAACTCGACAGCGCTTATCCCGCGTTAGCATTAGCTGCACTAAAACAAGCACAACTCGTCATTTCATTTTCTGCTTTTCAAAGTGCAGCGATACAAGATTATGCCGATATTATTTTACCGATGGCCACATTCGTAGAAACTGCAGGCACCTATATTAACGTAGAAGGAAAATGGCAATCGATGCAGGCTGTGACTTTGCCGATGGGAGAAGCAAAAGCCGCTTGGGAAGTGTTGCGTGATCTGGGACGATTATTGGCGTTGCCAGGATTTGATGCTGCTGCTGTTGAGACCATATGTGATGAATTAAAAGCATCTCAGAAAATAGCGGTATCCCCTGAGTTTTCTTTTGCAAAACACACAACAAAAACAAATAAAAATACATTATATAGGGTAGGGCAATGGCCTATTTATCGTGTAGATAGCCTAGTGCGTCATGCGCCAGCCTTACAGGCGACAATGGCTGAAAATACCGCTACGATTCGCATCAACTCAAAGCTGGCTGCGCAATTAAATTTAACGGAAGGCGCGCAAGTGACAGCGACACAAGGTAACAGTAGTGTCAGTTTGCCTTTAGTGATTGATGAGCATATTGCGGATAACCAGGTGTGGATTCCTGCAGGGTTAGATGTGACGGCTGGTTTTGGAGAGATAGGAGCAGAGGTAGAGTTGAAATGCGTTCACTCGCAATAAAAGTAAAATTTACTGATGTAGATATGGTTGTTGAGTTATTGGATGGCAGAACGATTACTGTACCCATCTCATGGTTTCCTAGACTCTCACATGCTTCACAAGAAGCGTTGAATCATTGGGAGCTGCTTGGTGAGGGGGAAGGTATTCATTGGCCGGATATTGATGAGGACATTAGGGTCTGTTGACAATTCGCTAGGCCGCCGCAGAAAGCCTTGATTTTAGAGCGCCTTAGCAGCATACGTTTTGGTATGTGAGCAACGGAGCACAGAAAATCGAGGGTTTATGCAAGGCATAGTAGAATTGTCAACAGACCCTAGTATTCAGAGGTTGCTCATAGGAACACATTAACAATCACTATAGGAAACGTACTATGCACGCTATCGAATTACCTGTAGAAATTGATAAAAATCACCAAATACATTTGCAATTGCCTGACTCTGTTACGGCAACAAAAGCGAGGGTTATTGTGATCTATGAAGATACTGCTCAGTTACCTAAACCTACGGCTTTAGCTGCATTTTTGAGTGAATTGCCCATTACACCTGCAAATAAAGGATTGAGTCGGGAAGAAATTCAGCAATATATTCAACAAGAACGTCAAGGTTGGGATAAATAATCATGCCGCTTATTTACCTTGATACTTGCATAGTTATTGGTCTGATTGAA
>JBIIEG010000084.1:0-4920 GCA_044237955.1 Gammaproteobacteria bacterium | reverse complement strand
GATTAAACCGTCCACGGGATGACGGCTAACGGGTTGGATGACGGCTAAGGGGGCTGTTCTTTAGAAGTAGAGTCGGCTTTTAATAAAAAAAACAGGACATGTTTTATGTCACACAGAACCCCTCTAGAAGACCACTACAGCGCCAATAATTACCAACCCCTGCCCGTCACCTTAGTCAAAGGCAAAGGTGTGTATTTGTGGGATGATGAAGGTAAAAAATACCTCGATATGATGAGCGCTTACTCTGCTGTCAGTCATGGACACTGTCACCCAAAACTCGTCGCAGCCCTCACCGAACAAGCCAATACACTGAACGTCACATCCCGCGCATTTTTCAGTAATAAACTCGAATCTTTTTTAAAATGCGCTTGCGAATTAACCGGCCAAGAAAAAGCACTGCCGATGAATTCAGGCGCAGAAGCGGTAGAAACCGCGATTAAAGCTGCTCGCAAATGGGGGCATACGGCAAAAGGCATTCCCGAAGATCAAGCCGAAATAATAGTCTGCGCAGGCAATTTTCACGGCCGCACAACCACTATCATCAGTTTCTCTTCTGAAGCCCAATATAAATATGGTTTTGGCCCTTTAACCCCTGGCTTTAAAACTATTCCTTACGGAGATGCCGCCGCATTAAAAGCAGCCATTACGCCTAACACAGCCGGTTTTTTGGTAGAACCCATTCAAGGAGAATCAGGCATTCATGTACCACCTCCTGGTTATTTAAAACAATGCGCGGATATTTGTAGAGAAAATAATGTCTTGCTGATCTGTGATGAAATTCAAACAGGCTTAGGACGCACCGGAAAATTTTTAGCCAGCGAGCATGATAATGTAAAACCAGACGCTGTGATTTTAGGTAAAGCATTGGGCGGGGGCATGCTGCCCATCTCTTTGTTTTTAAGCAAAAAATCTGTGATGGCTGTATTTACACCTGGCGACCATGGCAGTACTTTTGGTGGCAATGCGCTTGCGGCCACCGTAGGTTTAGCTGCATTAGAAGTGCTGATAGAAGAAGACTTAAGCGCACGTTCTGCAGCGTTAGGTGATTATTTTATAAAAGCCTTGCGCAACATGCGCTGCCCGCTCATAAAAGAAATACGCGGAAAAGGCTTATTTATAGGCATAGAATTAGATACGCAAGATATCAGTGCGCGCGATGTGTGCATTGCATTAATGAAAAATGGTTTATTAACTAAAGATACACATCAAACTGTGATACGTTTATGTCCACCGTTAGTCATCACCAAAGAGCAATTAGATGATGCAGTTGAAATTATTGAGCGTACTTTACAAACATTAAAAAAATAAAAAAATTTTGAAAAATGCTGATGACCTGGATACCGTGCTTAAATCGTCTACGGTATGACCGGTCGGCGCTACGACTTGATCCAAAAATATGTCTCCTCAACCTCGTCAAATCCTCGTCACAACTGCCCTAATCTACGCTAATGGTCCTATTCATTTAGGCCACATGGTGGAATACATTCAAGCCGATATTTGGGTACGCTTTCAAAAAATGCGCGACCAACACTGCCTCTTTATTTGCGGCAACGATGCACACGGCACGCCCATCATGATCGCGGCAGGCAAACAGAATGTGACGCCTGAAGCCATGGTGAGTCGCATCAACCAAGAACATCGCACTGATTTTGCAGACTTTTATGTTGCCTTCGATCATTTTGATACCACGCACGCACCTGAAAATCAGGAACTGGTTAATCTGATTTATCAACGCCTGCATGATAAAGGGGATATTACGACACACACGATTGAGCAAGCCTACGACCCTGTTAAAAACATGTTTTTACCGGATCGTTATGTCAAAGGCGAATGTCCTCGTTGTGGTGCCAAAGACCAATATGGCGATAACTGTGAAGCGTGCGGCGCAACCTATGCACCCACTGAATTAAAAAATCCGCTCTCAATACTTTCAGGTGCAGCACCCATACAAAAAGAATCGGTACATTATTTTTTCCATCTGGAAAATTATACGCAGATGCTCAAAGCATGGCGCACTTCTGGCAAACTACAAAAACAGGTTGCGAATAAATTATCGGAATGGTTTGAAGAAGGCTTAAAATCGTGGGATATCTCGCGAGACGCTCCCTATTTTGGCTTTGAAATACCCAATGCCCCTGGAAAATATTTTTATGTCTGGCTGGATGCACCCATTGGTTATATGGGTTGTTTCAAAAAACTCTGTGCAATACGACCCCATTTGCGTTTTGAGGATTACTGGCACAAAAACAGCACGGCTGAGCTGTATCATTTTATCGGTAAAGACATTATTTATTTTCACGCGCTGTTTTGGCCTGCGTTATTAGAAGGCGCTGATTTCCGCAAACCGTCTGGTATTTTTGCGCATGGCTTTCTGACCATCGACGGACAGAAAATGTCAAAATCACGCGGCACATTTATTACTGCACGCGATTATCTTACGCATTTCAATCCTGAATACTTACGTTATTATTTTGCCGCCAAATTAAACAGTCATGTAGAAGATATTGATCTTAACTTCAACGATTTCATGCAGCGAGTGAATGCAGATTTAGTGGGGAAATTTGTGAACTTGGCGAGCCGTTGCGCTGGATTTATCACTAAATTATTTGATGGCCGATTATCGTCCCAGCTGGACAATGAGCCTCTGTTTGGGCAGTGCGCATCGCAAGGCGAAGCCATTGCCGCGCTCTATGAAGCACGCGAATATCATCATGCGGTACGAGAAATCATGGCGCTCGCCGATTTGGCGAATCAATATATCAACACCATGGCGCCATGGGCATTGGCAAAAATGCCTGATGAATTACCACGCGTACAACAGATATGCACCACGGGCTTAAATTTATTCAAAATTTTAACCGTGTATTTAAAACCCATACTGCCCAAAACAGCAGTCGCCGTTGAAGCTTTTTTAAATGTGCCACCATTGACATGGGAAGATCATGCAACCGCTTTGTTAAATCATACTATCAATCCATTTCAGCCTTTACTGCAACGCGTGGAACAAACAACGATTGATGCGCTATTAAAAACAGAATGACGCACTATCCCGACATCCTTGAAAACATCGCACCACAAGCAGCTATCATTCGCGAAGAAGAATGTATCGGCTGTACCAAATGTATTCAAGCATGTCCCGTAGATGCCATTATCGGTGCAGCTAAACAAATGCATACTGTGATTGGCGATGAGTGTATTGGTTGTGGTTTATGTCTGCCGCCTTGTCCTGTTGATTGCATTGATTTAGTGGCAATTCCCGCTTTATCCGTCCAGAAAACTCAACTCAAAACCGAACACGCCAAAGCACGTTTTAATGCCCGCACTTTACGTTTAATAAAAAATAAATCTTCAAAAAAGTCTGTGATTCCTAGAACAGCTGAAGAAAATCATACAAAAAAAACACCTGCCATATCTGCTGATGAAATAAAAGCCGCAATGGCAAGAGTCATGGCAAAACGTAAAAGAAGATGAATCTAAAAAACCGCATTGAATTATTTGAACGCTTCAAAGCACATGATGCAGCGCCCACCACAGAGCTGAAATATACTTCAGCATTTGAACTATTGATCGCTGTTATTTTATCAGCACAAGCCAATGACAAAGGTGTCAACAAAGCGACAGAAAAATTGTTTCCCGTTGCAAATACACCTGAAGCCATTTTATCTTTGGGCGAAGCGGGTTTAAAAAGTTATATTAAAACCATTAATTTTTATCCAACCAAAGCTGCTAACATCATTAAAACCTGTCAATTACTGATAGAAAAACATAATGCCCAAGTTCCACATCAGCGTGAACACTTAGAATCACTCCACGGCGTGGGTCGAAAAACAGCAAATGTTTTATTAAATACTGCGTTTGGAGAAGATACGATTGCAGTAGACACACATATTTTTCGCGTCTGTAATCGCACAGGATTAGCCCCTGGAAAAAATGTGCGCGAGGTTGAAGATAAACTCTTAAAGAATGTACCGCCTGAATTTAGAAAAGATGCACATCACTGGTTGGTTTTACATGGACGCTATGTTTGCATTGCTAGAAAACCAAAATGTCCTGAATGTTTAATTCGTGATTTGTGTGCTTACAAACATAAAACACCTACCTAAAACGATGAACTATTTGTCATTCCCATTACCACAAAACTTTCTACATTTAACAGGTCCTGCAGGACAACTGGAAACCATTGTCTCGCCACCTGCTGCTGAATCAGCACCTATCATAGGCATAATTTGCCACCCGCATCCGTTACATGGTGGCACGATGCAAAATAAAGTTGTCTCTACTTTAGCCCGTACTTTTTACGATTTAGGATTATGGAGCATACGTTTTAATTTTCGCGGTATAGGCTCAAGCGAAGGCCAATACGATGAAGGTCGTGGTGAACTAGAAGACTTATTAGCTGTCGCTGCCTTTGCACAACAACAATTTCCTGCTCATAGTATTTGGTTAGCTGGTTTTTCATTTGGCGCTTATATTGCCATGCAAGGCGCAGCACACCTGACAATTGCAACACAGGTTAAACAACTCATTACCATTGCACCTGCTGTTAATTATTTTGCTTCTGCACCTCCTTTAAAAATTCACTGTCCGTGGTTATTGGCAATGGGAGAAAAAGATGAGCTTGTTCCGATAGATACGGTAAAAGACTGGGTAAAACAACAATCTGTTTTGATTCAAACTATTTATCTGCCTGAAGTAGGACATTTTTTTCATGGACAGTTGCTCGAATTAAGGGAAAAACTAAAAACCGCTTTGAATCAAGCTCTGGCATGAATGGTTTAGCGGGAGATCAGCAATTCCCGCCGCCCTGTTTCCCCAGTGCTGGCACGGGGTTCCAAAAAATTGTTTCGTACATTTTTACCCATTAACTGGACGAACAGGGGCAATGAGGGGTTGTCAGGGCATAGGCGTCAAGCTAAGGAA
>JBIIEG010000083.1:0-4950 GCA_044237955.1 Gammaproteobacteria bacterium | reverse complement strand
CATTTAAAAAAAGATGTGTTGGTGATTTTTTGCTATTTTTTTTAACTCTAATAATACTTATTTACTATGGATATATTGCATAAGCTAACTCATCCACTATTTTATGGCCTTACAGTAAATGAGTTGCATCTGCTCGTTAAGGCATCCAGCATTGAATTGTATGATGCTGGGCAAATTATTGTTAAACAAGGGCATGTTAGCCAAGGTTTTTATGTCATGCTAATGGGGGCAGCTAAAATTACGCACCTACAAGGAGGCGCGACGCTGAATGTCGGTGAATTAAAGCCAACAGATTTAATCAATGAAATAAGCATATTAACCACAAATGATAATCCAAACACCGTTGTTGCAATAGAGCCAACCGTAGCGCTGATGTTAGATGTTAGTTACCTAAAAAAATCATCTACCTATAAGGGTGTTTATAGAAAATTGCATAAGAATTTGATGCAAACGTTATCCTCCTGCCGCAGTAATGTTCAGGGTGCAATACCTAATCACATGACTGAAGGTAAGGTTGATCACGCCTCATCTGTTGATGAACCTATAACTATTTTAGTCTTATTCGGCTGGCGTTGGGTTGATATCATTCATGAAGTCCCTTTCCTTGCTCAGCATGGTTATGATGCAATCAAAATTTCACCACCTCAAGAGTTTGTTGTACGTAAAAATAGGCCTTGGTGGGAAATGTATCAGCCGGTGAGTTACTTTTTAAGTAACTTTTATGGTAGTGAGGAAGACTTTAAAAGCATGATATATCTTTGCCATCAATTTAAAATCAAGGTTTATGTAGATCTTATTTTAAATCATATGGCAGATGATACCAAAGGTGTTGAAAAAGAATTATGCGGGACCAATGGCACTCGCTTTTCATTTCATAGTTATGACAATATTAATGCTGACGGCGACAGTTATGGCATAGATGATTTTTATGGTTCTAATCAAGATAGTAATTGTCAGATTGACGATAACGATTATGTGAATTTTGGACGAACTTGGCATTTAGAACATCACGAATTGCTAAATTTACCGAAATTAAACTTGGAAAAAACTCATGTTGTTAATGTGCTACGTAAATATATTCAATACTTGCTAGACTTAGGTGTTGATGGTTTTCGTGTTGATGCTGCCAAGCATTTAGATATTGATCGAGCACATCAGATTCTTTCTGGTTTAAGAACGCAACATAATTTAAGCCCATTTATTTATTTAGAATATTATGTTTGTCTGCCAGAGGACATGGATATTTATAGTTATATGGAAAAATATTTTAAAGTTGGTCGGGTAACATCTTTTGAATATGGCAAATTATTGAGCGAAGCAATGCAGCGCGAAGGTGGTCATATTAATCATTTATTGGAACACTCATTTGGTACTTCTTCGATACATTGTCCAGGTGAGAAGGTTGTAGCAGTTTTAGATAATCATGATACTGAACGCTTGATGCCATCGATACTCAGCTATAAAAATAATAAAAATAATTCTTACGTACTGGCGTATATATTTATGTTAGCCTGGCCTTTTGGCATACCGAAAGTAATGTCAAGTTTTCGTTTTGAAAATGATCAAGACTCAATACCCAGTCAACCTATTTGGCAGGATGGTAAAAATACATGTTTTAACCCAGATTCTCGTTGGGTTTGTCAGCATCGGTGGAATGCAATTGCCAATATGGTGTTATTTAGAAAAAGTGTCCGCTATGCAAATAGTGTGCAGCATCGATGGTGGAATACAGATCAAATTGCCTTTTCTAGGAGTTATGAAAAAGATAATGATTATATATATTCAGTAGGATTTGTAGTGATTAACAATACAGAACAACCGCTTAAAAAATCTTTCGATACAGGTTTGCCTGCTGGAAAATATGTTGATTTAATTACTGGCCAGTTTGCTGATGGCCATCTGCAAGGTAAAATAATAAACGTAAAAAATGGTGGTTCTGCTGAAATTGAAGTACCGACTTTTGATGCGGTTGTTATTTGTATTCATTACAGGCATCTCCAAGATGATAATCTATGACCTTTTTTTAGGACACAAAATTAAGCAGTGTCTATAGCGAAACCCAACATCCAGCAATTCCCGCCGCGCTAAAAACGCTTAATTTATAGCCTATTTGTTACCTCATTGAGGCCTGATAAGCATAGCTTGACGCCTATGGCGTGTCATCCCCAGCACCACCATCTAACTTATCGTTGCCTCCGCCGCCTTCTAAGGCATCATTCCCAGCAAGACCACTGATGGTATCGTTGCCGTTTCCGCCTTGCAGCAAATTGGTATAGCTGTTACCCAATAGAGAGTGTTCATCAAACTGTGTCAGCCCATAGTTTATCTCAGCTCCAAATTTAAACGTCCTTCAAAAAATAGGCTCTATGTCGTTTTTAGTGTAGCCAGATCAATTGTGCTGACCTACACTTTCAATCACACCCGCTGGTTCCCTTATTGCGCAAGAGCCAGCATCACTCTGTTATAATAAAATGTGCCGCGCATAAGATCTCCTGTCATCACACCTAAACGATTTTTAAGAGACAATCCACGCAAAAATTAACGACAACTATCCGATGCTATTTTTTACCCTTTTAATGATAGACATACTCGCAGGTGCTGAAGTCGATCTGTTTATCCCGAGCTTTCCTGAACTACAAGCGCTCTTCCATCTATCCCCCTTTCTCGTGCAGTTTATGCTCAGCGCAAACTTGAGCGTCTATTGTGTCTGCAGTTTATTTGCGGGTGCGTTGGGTGATCGCTACAACAGACGTACTATCATGTTGAGTAGTCTGTATATACTCGTGCTGGGCAGTATTTTGTGCGTGGTCGCCAACACATACCCCATACTACTTGCAGGCAGAGTACTTCAAGGGATTGGTATGGCAGGATCAATGATTTTGGTTTTTCCCATTTTGCTTGAAACTTTTCCTGCTGAAAAACAGGCTGCCAAGATGGGTGTTTTAAATGGTGCTAGCAATTTAGCATTGGCAGCTGCGCCTGTGATTGGCAGTTATGTGAGCCTATTTTTTGGCTGGCGTGGAAATTTCGTCGTGTTGCTACTTTTGAGCGTTTTTTGCTTGATCGCGGGTTATTTTGTATTCCCAAACCGACCTGGCAATCCGAAGGTTTCACTGTCTCTAACATCCTATTGGCCACTGTTTCGTTCGAGCAAGCTGCTCTTGTTTACCGCATTTTTTTGTTTTATGGCGAGCGCATACTGGGTATTCATTGGCATGGCCCCCATCTTGTATATGCAGGATTTAGGCGTGTCACTCAAAAACTTTGGCTACTACCAAGGAAGTATCGCTTGTGCTTTTGGTATTACAAGCTTAGTGAGTCCCATGTTACTGACTCGGTTTGGACATGCGAAGTGTTTCCACACTGGGGTTTGGATCACTGTATCAAGCGTGATCATGTTTGCGTGTCTTTTTCACACGCAGCATCCCCTACTCATCACCCTTGCAGCAGTGATCATGGCAATAGGTACGTTATTTCCGGTGAATATTATGTTTCCACAAGCCCTCAATACGATTGAACATGCATCAGGCAAGGCCAATGCATTCATCATGTCAACCCGGCTTATTTTGACTGCGCTTACTTTAGCGATCGTGAGTTATTTTTACCAAGGGGAGTTTTTTCTGATTGGCTTATCAATGGTTTTTTTTCTGGTGGTGTCTTTGGGTTGTATCGTCATTCTTGTTTGGAAAAAATGGCTTACTCTGTAGGGTTAGAGGGTTAGGCTAATTTTGGGTGGTATGTAGTTTCTGTCTCTCACTCGAATGCAGGCATGACTCGTTCGATCCAAAAACCACATACCACCCAAAATTAGCCTAACGCTTAAAAGCTATATTGCAACATCACTCTGTTGTAATAGAACGTCCCACGCGTAGGGTCTCCTGTCATCACACCTAAACGATTTCTAATAGACAATCCGCGCAAAGATTTATGCTTACTTTTCTTAAACGAATAAGCGACATCAAAATTCACTTCATCCGTGTTAGCTAAATAAGGCTCTGTATAATATTGTGCGTAGCTCAGCAATATTTGTAATTGTTTTTCAAAAGCGTACACAGTTCCCGCAACTTTCCACGCTTCACCGGGTGTTTTATCGACCAGACCGGCAATCATTGAAGTGGTGTATAACGGATCGCTGGTATACGTATAAGGAGATACCACACCACCATGATTAAATGCATCTGCATGAGGCATAATACGGTTATAGGCAAAGGTTAGTTTTGCTTGTGGCATTTCAACACCAACCAATCCACCATAACCTGTTGAATTCGCTTTTCCTGTCGATACATAGCTGAGTGTATTATTACCATCACCTGTCTCGGTCAAAAACTGGGCTGCAATTAACGGGTTAATATTGGATTTATTTTTAAATGTATATTGTATATCTCCGTAGAATAATTTTGCATAATCAAGAAATTGATATGCCCAAGCCTGTGTATTGATTGTATCTGTTTTATAATTGACACCCACAGCTTGTGCACCATCATTGGTACTGTCACCTAATTTTGCAATGGGAATGCCCTGATTTTGAGGGTTATAGACGTTAGTGGCTGAAAAATCATTCGCGACACGACTCTTGAATTCATACACACGCAATGCAGTAAAAATTAAATCTTTCATAGGTGTCCAGGTACCGAAAAATCCACGATAGGTTTCTGGAATCATGCGTGAATCAGCGGCATTTAACCACGGCGTGTTAATGAGTTGATCACCACCGCGTATTAAAAAAGTATCACGACTATATTGCAGATAAGCTTGACCAAGTGTAGTGATGTCTCTTCCTGGCAGGGTTGTATCAACATGTAAATTATCCCCACTGTTTAACCCTAATGATTGCGCGGTATACACAGCCGCGCCTATTCTAAAACCACTCAAAAACGAACCCGTCAAGATATTCAAATCTCCTCCGAGCGAATAAGCAGACTGACTTTCTTTTCCAGGGTTAGTGTAAGA
>JBIIEG010000082.1:0-4964 GCA_044237955.1 Gammaproteobacteria bacterium | reverse complement strand
AAATATGATCTGAATGTTCAAGTGGTTTCTTATATTCGTTTTGCAGATTTAAACAAAGCATTAGCGAAGGGTGAAATCGATGCCAATATTTTTCAAACACACTTCTATGCCGAATACAGTGAGCATGAATATGGCTATCATCTTTCTGAATTAGGGCAGACTTATATCTATCCGATCGGCATTTATTCGAAAAAAATAAAAAATATTTTGCAGTTAGAAAAAGGGGCGCTGATTGCTATTCCCAGCGAGCCAACGAATGAAACACGTGCATTGTTTTTGTTAGAAAAAGCAGGCCTTATCCGCATGAAATCTAATAATGATATGGATGCAACAGTCGATGACATTGCAGCAAACCCCAAAGATTTTCAGATTGTGAGATTACCTGCCCGCGAAGTTGCAGGTATGATGCCAAATGTTGACATTGCAGTGATCAATATAAGTTATGCCCTTCCCGCAGGCCTTGTGCCCTACAAAGATGCTATCGTACTAGAAAATGGAATGACCAATTACGCAAACGTAGTAGTGGTTCGTGAAGGAGAAGAAAAAGATCCGCGCTTGGTCGCATTAATGGAAGTGCTTCGTTCTGAAGAAATAGAAAAAGCGGTCGAGAAAATCTTTCATGGGCAGGCGATTCCAGCATGGAAATAGCTGGGATAGACGAAGCAGGAAGAGGTCCACTCGCAGGGCCTGTGATTGCCGCTGCTGTGATTTTAAATCCTGCAAAAATGATAGCTGGATTAGCAGACTCCAAAACCCTCACCGAAAAAAAACGCGACGCCTTATTTATTTTGATCCAGGAACACGCATTAGCTTGGGCCATTGGGCGCGCAGAGGTAGAAGAAATAGAACGGCTCAATATTTTTCATGCCAGCCTATTAGCGATGCAACGCGCTGTCTTAGCATTACCCATCATGCCAGAACATGCGTTGTTTGATGGCACACACTGTCCTCAATTACCTTGTTTTACCGAAGCAATTATCAAAGGAGATCAGAAAATTCCTGCGATCAGTGCGGCGTCCATATTGGCAAAAGTGACGCGGGACCGTGAGATGCGACTATTAGATGCGCAATATCCAGGTTATGGATTTGCGATACATAAAGGCTATGGTACAGCTATTCATCGAGAAGCTTTGCAGCGTTTAGGACCTTGTCCGCAACATAGAAAATCATTTCGAGGTGTTGCTTAATTTAACCTAAATTCGGCAGTTGGAACCTACTAAAATGGCCTACTGCACTAGTCCATTTCGCTACGGTTCTAACTGCCGAATTTAGGTTAAATAGAAGTTTTACGAGGCGCGACGCGTTAAAACAAGGAAGCAAGGCCCGATGTGTTTTTCAGCGGGAATTGCTGACAATCTTCAAACATGCCTAGATTTTTTTAATGGCACTCATCGCCACTTTTTCTTTTCCATCATGTGCTACAGCTTCAAGCACCCCATCAACGCTTCCACCTCTTCCACCTTCTCATCTAACGATTTGCCAGTCACTACAAAATGCAATTTTTCCGTCCCACTTAGTTTATAAACATGCGGTTTTTTCTGTATCAAACTAATCAACGCCAACATATTGATCGCAGGGTCAGGCGTAAATTCTAGGGTCCCCTTATCGTCCAACACGCGCACTTTTTTAACGCCCAAAGGCTCTGCCAACAATTTCACCGCCGTGATTTTGAAAAGGTTTTGTGTTTGCATGGGCAATGCACCAAATCGATCAATCATCTCTGCCATCAAATCATCCAGCGCACTTTTATCGCGCGCATTAGCGATGCGTTTATAAAGTACTAATCGTGTGTGTACATCCGGCAAATAATCATCGGGAATTAACGCAGGTACTTTGAAATCAATTTCAGTACCTGTGTGTAATGGTTTATCCAACATCGGTTCTTTGCCTGCTTTTAAAGCCGCAACGGTTTCTTCCAGCAAAGACATATACAGCGAAAACCCCAGCTCTTGAATGTGCCCACTCTGTTCATCACCTAACAACTCACCCGCACCGCGAATTTCTAAATCCTGTGTCGCCAATAAAAAGCCAGAACCCAATCCTTCTAAAGACCCAATCGCAGTTAAGCGTTTTTTCGCATCGGATGTTAAGGCATCTTTGGGTGGCGTTAATAAATAAGCATAAGCCTGATGATGTGAACGTCCCACACGACCACGTAGTTGGTGGAGCTGCGCCAAACCAAAACGATCCGCACGACGAATGATAATGGTATTCGCAGTTGGAATATCAATGCCCGATTCAATAATCGTGGTACACAACAACACATTGAAACGTTGATGATAAAAGTCCGCCATGATGCGTTCTAACTGTGATTCGCGCATTTGCCCATGCGCGATGCAAATGCGTGTTTCTGGCAATAAGACGCTTAATTCAGCCGCTACTCGCTCAATAGTTTCCACTTCATTATGTAAAAAATATACCTGCCCACCACGCAACGTTTCTCGCATCACAGCTTCACGAACCATCGCGTTGCTATATTCTCGTACGAATGTTTTTACCGACAAACGTTTAGCAGGTGGTGTTGCGATGATCGATAAATCACGAATGCTGGCAAGTGCCATATTGAGCGTACGTGGAATGGGTGTTGCAGTGAGTGTGAGCAAATCCACCTCTGCGCGCAGTGCTTTAATACGTTCTTTTTGCGCGACACCAAAGCGATGTTCTTCATCCACAATCAACAAACCCAATGATTTAAAATGAATAGTAGGCTGCAATAATTTATGGGTGCCGATTAAAATATCGATCTTGCCTTCTTTCGTCTCAGCTAAAATTTTTGTTTGTTCGCGTTGTGTGCGAAATCGCGATAAGGCCTCAATACGCACAGGCCATTTTGCAAAACGATCTTGAAAGGTATGTAAATGCTGCTCAGCTAATAATGTTGTGGGCACCAATACAATCACTTGTTTATTCGACTGCACCGCCAAAAATGCAGCGCGCATCGCGACTTCTGTTTTGCCAAAACCCACATCGCCGCAAACCACTCTGTCCATACAGCGAGCGGATGTCATATCATCAATAATTGCATCGATAGTTTTTTGTTGATCAGGTGTTGTTTCAAAGGCAAAACCAGCTGCAAAAGCCGCATAATGCTGATCAACAGGCTGAAAAGCAAAACCAGATTGCATCGCGCGTCTGGCATAAATATGTAAAAGTTCAGCCGCCACATCACGAATTTTTTCACACGCACGACGTTTGGCTTTTTCCCACTGACCTGAACCTAATTTATGTAGCGGCGCATTGTCTACATTGCCTCCTGTGTAACGACTGATTAAATGCAAGCAAGAAACAGGCACGTAGAGTTTGGCATGATCATGATATTCCAGTGTGAGATATTCAGTTTCGTATTCACCTGTTTTGATCGTCTGTAATCCCAAATAACGTCCCACACCGTGATCGATATGTACGATAGGCATACCTGCTTTTAATTCTGTTAAATCTCGAACAATCGCATCGGCTGTTTTCTCTGCATGCTTTCGCAAGCGGCGCTGCATCACTTGTGGTCCAAATAATTGTGACTCAGTAATCAGCATAATGTCTGGATTTTCCAGCGCAAAACCGTGTTCTAGCGGCGCTATCACAATACCAACAGGTGCGGTGTCTTTTAAGAAATCATGCCATGAGAGATACAGTTTGGGTGATACAGCAATAGCATTCAGTAAACTCGTTAACACCTCCAGTCGACCTGCTGTTTCTGCACAAAACAGGACGCGCTTTTTAGTTTCTTCCAAGAAATGTGCAACAGGCTGCCAGGGATTTTTTTCAGTGTGGTTGATGTGAAATGTGACAGGCCGCTGGGCTTTAAAATTGATACTACCAGGTTTTTCTGCAACGATTTCTGTTTGTAGCTGACACTGTGGAAATTGTTTTAATGCGCCAAAAATAACATCAACTGGCTGAAACAATTCGTCAGGTGGCAAAATAGGTTTAGCAATATCGTGACGTAACTGTTCGTAACGTTCGTTAATTTCTCCCCAGAAACGTTCTGCAGCACCATAAATATCTGCCAGGCTGACAATCAAAGTATTTGGCGGTAAATAATCAAACAGTGTTTGTGTTTTTTCAAAAAAAAGTGGCAAATAATATTCAATGCCTGCAGCTGCCTCAAAACGACAGACGCTTTCATACAAAGCACAATTGAGGGGATTACCGTAAAAATGTTCGCGCCAGCTTTGTCGAAACTGTGCAATCGATTTTTCAGTGAGTGGAAATTCATGCGCAGGCAATAATTGTATCGATGAAATAATATCTACCGTACGCTGTGTTTCAGGATCAAATGTACGCAGGCTGTCTATCTCTTGATCTAAAAAATCCAAGCGATAGGGCACATCACTGCCCATCGGAAATACATCCAGCAATGAACCCCGCATCGCATATTCACCATGCGCCATCACTTGTGACACAAAACGATACCCTGCTTTTTCCAGCGCCATTTTAAAATGCGCAGGCTCGATGTGTTGTCCCTGTTTCACCACAAAGCTATGTGTTTCCAGATAATTTTGTGGCGGCAAGCGATGCATGAGCGTGCTGATGGATGCGAACAAAATACCTTTTTGCAATCGTGGCAATTGATACAACGCAGCCATGCGCTCGGACGTAATATCAGGATGGGGAGAGAAATGATCGTAGGGTAGGGTTTCCCAATCAGGAAATGTATAAACCGGTAATTGTTGTTGGCTGAAAAAAGGCAGCTCATCTTTTAGGCGATGAGATTGAATGGCATCGGGGGTCACGACCAATAAAAAACCATCTGTTGCTTGAAGGATAGCGTCGAGTGCCAGGCTTAAACTTGCGCCTTGCAAAGAGCCTATTGTGAAATGTTCACCAGGTTTTTGTGGGGGAAAATGAGGAGGGAGTTGTTGCATACAGCAGGCGACACTTTTTTATTCTTTTTTTTCTCCTCTCCCATTTTTTTGGGAGAGGGTAGGGAGAGAGCCGATTTAGGTTTGTAGGTTGGGTTGAGTGTT
>JBIIEG010000081.1:0-4994 GCA_044237955.1 Gammaproteobacteria bacterium | reverse complement strand
ACATGGATGTGCGACCCTGAAAGCGCCACCTGACACAGTTGAATGAACACTCTCGCTTCTCCAGGGTGAGGTGTTAAAATCCAATTGTTTTGGCTGACAGGATTTTTTGGGAACAGATTCAACGCATCTGCATCGGTTACTTTAGGCAGATAACTTGCCAATACCTGATCATACAAATGATACGCCCAGGCATTTTGGCCCAAACCAGGACCTAATAGCAAAACAGTAGCACGCGCCAACAATTGCGCCAAATTTTCATCAGACTCTATACCTATTCAATTTGAAGGTGCTGGTTTTGTATCTTCAAATTGAATAACAAAACCAGAGTGTAGACTTAACGCGAGAGAATACCCTACCCTCCGGCCATCATCCCGTGGATGGTTTGACCACGGGATGATGGGCTGGCGCGGAGAGGTTATCAGCACACTACCCAAAAATCACAACAGGTCTTCAGACAACTTTACACACCCTACCCAGCAATCCTCATCTCAGAAACTTTTTGCTCAAGCACTTTCATTTCATCCAAAGCATTTTCATACAAACGACTAATCGCGCCCTCTTCTTCTTTCTCCAAAGCCATCAACAAGTCTTTAACTGCTTCACGCAATGCAGGTGCGCCTATATAAAGCACGCCATCATAAAATCTCTCTATCGCAAACTGAAATTTAACGGGGTCAGACTGACGCACACGATAAACACTGTTTAACTCATCACCCGCCTGGGGCAATGTATCAATAAAAAATTCCAGAATTTCCCATGCTATCGCCTCGTTTCCACCAAAAATATTTGTAGCATAAGCCATATCTATTATTTTTTTCACAACATGTTCCTCCATTTTTTTATAATGGCGTACAAATTAAAGTACAGTTCTAAAAAAAATACAGTGTCACAAAGATTGATACACTGCTTCCAAAGTTTCCATTGCTTTTAATACATTCGTATAAAGAACATCAAGCTTATCATGCTCGCCATTTTTCAAACTTATTTCCAAAACAGTCACTGCTTCCAATAAATGCGTTGCTTTTGTGTAGCATAAGCCACCATGCAATTTATGCAACTTAGCAATTAACAATGGTATATCACGCGCCTTATATGCTGCCTCAATTTCCGCATGCACTTCAGGCAAAGAAACGATCAGATCATCCAATATTTCCCAGGCCATTTGCTCTTTTGCATTCGAATCACCTGACCTTTTTTGCAGATCAATAACTCTCACACCATCTTCAGTCGCCAATAACTTTTCGTTAATTGTATCCCGCACAACGGTAACATATTTCATTAACGCTTCTCTTGCCTGCTCTTCCAACAAAGGCTTAGAAAGCATTTCAGCTATGCCAGCAGATTCGCTCAATTGTTTTTCGTCTTGGGTTGCGTGTGCTGAGAGTCCTAAAATAGGCACAGAAAAAGAAGTCCCCTCTTCCATCTTTCTAAAATATTTTGCGACATCATACCCCTTCATATCAGGCAATCCTACATCCATCAAAACCAGATCATACTGACCTGGTTTAAACAGTGCTATCGCTTCTTTACCACGAGCAGCCACATCCATTTTGCATCCCAAAGAGCTGAACAATAATTTCGCGCCCTTCTGAGCCATTAAATTGTCTTCAACCAACAACACTTTTATTTGAGATGTAGCTGTATCAGCGATTGATTCTACTGCATGCGCAGAAAGAAAAATGGACTTATCAAATGAGGGTTTAAGCTGCGCCAAATTAACATATTGAAGTGGTAATGAAAAATCTATGACGTCATCATATTCAGCCTCCGCCAACAAAGGTATTTGCAATGGCACAATGATAGTAAACTGACTGCCTTTACCCTCCATACTTCTAACATGAATTTCACCACCCATTGCTTTCACAAATTCTTCCACAATGTATAAACCAATACCACTACCTTCAAAAGTTCCTTGATAAGTGGGCGTTACACGGGAAAAACGTTCAAATATGACTTTTTGTTTGTCGGGAGGGATGCCGATACCTGTATCAACAACAACCAATTTAATCACTGCTTTTTCAGGCGTAGAATTTTCGCTTAATTGTACACGAATAGTCACTGAACCTTGTGAGGTAAATTTCACCGCATTACCCATCAGATTGAGCAATGAGCGATAAAGTGTGACGCGACCACCCAAAAGGCGTTTGGGTATATTTTCATCATAATCTACATGCAACTCCAGTCCTTTTGCTTTTATAGCAGGTCGAAATAAATGAGCAATTTCATTGACGAGGCGTTTTAAGCTGAAGGTTTCTTTTGATAGGGCAATCGATCCACCTTCCAACTTGGAAAGCTCAATACAGTTTTCAAAAAACGTCATTAGGTATTGACCTGCTTGCAATATATCTTGGGTCAATTCACGGCATTCTTGTGGAATACGAGAAGATAATGCTTCTGAAATACTGATGATGCCTGCCAGAGGGGTTTTGACATCGTGGCTCATGTTGGCGATGAATTCGGTTTTGGCGTGGCTGAGCATCTCAGACAGCTCTTTTGCCTCTCTTAATGAACTCTCCACTTCTTTTAATGGTGTGATATCGGTTGAGATACCCAAAAGACCGATACAATTCCCTTTGCTATCTGTAGCAGGTATTTTTCTGGAAAGGTAAGTTCTTTTTTGACCATCTATCCATACCACTTCCTCTTCCTTAGCAAGAGCCTCACCTGTTCTCATGACCTCTTGATCATTTTTATAAATAACATCAGCTAAATTTTTATCCCAATGCAATATCTTGGCAGCATCATAAACAGTTTTACCAATAAGCTCATCTTTCTTTAGGCCCAACATAGCTGTTTGTTGACTATTGCAGCCTTTATATACTCCACTTCTATCACACCAATAAATATTATCTGGTAAATTAGCAATCAGATTTTCTAAATATAACTCTGTCTCAGTGCTTTTTTGTTCAGAGATTTCTCTAGCTTTTTTTATTTTCTTTTCTTTTTCTTTTAAGGCAGTAATATCTGTTGATATGCCAAAAAGACCAATACAATCCCCCCTACTATCCATGATGGGTATTTTTCTAGAAAAATAAGTTCTTTTTTTACCATTTATCCCTATCACCACCTCCTCTTTCATGAGCGTCTTGCCTGTCTTCATGACCCATTGATCATTGTTGTAAATAGTATCAACTAAGCTTTTATCCCAACTTAAGTCTTCAACAAGTTCATATAGAGTTTTACCAATAAAATCCTCCTCCTTCTTTAGACCAAAGCTAGCTGCTTGTTGTTTGTTACAACCTTTATATACCCCATTAACATCACACCAATAAATATTATCCGGTAAATTGGAAACTAGATTTCCTAAATATATTTCTATCTCAACATCCTTCGTGCTAAGACTCTTATTTTTCGACTCTGATGCTTGCTCTTTTTTTAGATAAGATGTTATGTCAACCGAAATACCTAAAACACCCATAACTTCATCTTTTTCATCACGCAATGGCACCTTATGTGTAATGGCTGTTACTAAATTGCCATTTTGTATAGTACCCGTTTCTTCTACGATCGTAGCAGCTCCTTTACTAATAACGTCACTATCGTTTTGTCTAATAGCTGCCGCTTCTTTTCTCCAAGCCGCCTCATAATCAGTTTTTCCGAGCAATTCAGCAGCATTCTTAAATCCAGCAGCTTGTGCGTTTAAATCGTTAGATCCAAGATATACACCTTTTTTATTTTTGGGATAAAAATGAGCAGGCAGCGATCGAATGAGGTTATTCAGAAAAGCGTTTCTTTCAGCATAAGAACTCGTAAAACAATTTTGTGCGGCTACTTCTTTGGCTGTGATTAAATAACCGATTGTCTGTTTATTTTTATCGAATAAACGGGTGACGCTCCACAGAAAAATATAATGAGCGTTAACAGAATCAGTTTTTGTTAAAGCAGGCTTTTTGAATGTTAATTTATCAAAATCTTTTTTAGAAAAAATCGGTTCTTGATGATGGGGAGAAGAAAAATAAAAATATGATGAGCCAGCAGTTTTTTTCGTGCTGCACTGATAAAAATCTTCGGCAGCCGGGTTCAACGCAGTGATTAGAAAATTTTGTTCTAAACAAACAACAATATCAGTCGTTGCTTTGGCAAGAACAGTGAAATAACTTTGATACCGTGAAGTATTTTCATCCATTAGCGTATTTTTCTGTTTTTAGAGTGCGGGGGCTAGATTAGAGGGATTTCTTTCTGCCGCTTCTATTTTCTCTCTCACGCTCGCGATCCACGCACAATAAGCATCAACCACGAGAGGATCAGGAGTAAAAGACTCAGAACTACCAAGGCCCCCCAAAGGAGCTCTATCTATTAGGGTAGTCGCAACTTTTTTTGTTTCTTCAAGCTCTGCAGGCTCTTTTTCAACTGCAAGCATATGTGGCAGATGCCCACCAGGGCTAAGAACAAGAAGGACTGTGAATCCTTGATAGTCATATCGCATGCCAACATGGTCATGATTATTCACGGGTGTAGCGCCATTAAGCTTTAAAAAATCTAACCAAAGTGGATAGGGTTGAGTGAAATCATATATGCCTGCGATAATCAGCATCTCTCCATTCGGGTAAAAAGCACGAGGATTTGAGTTCGACATGATCCTAAAAAAATGCTGAAAAAACTCTACTGACACAGATGCACCTTCCCAAAAAACTCGATCATCACATCGATGGCTTGACCAAAATAAAGAGTTATGAGTACGGCGGTAAGTTTCTATTAGTAATTCTCCAGGCACAGCTTTTTTGCTTTCTTCTTCCGCCAACCTCTCCCTAACCCCCTGTTTTCTTTCTTTCTCCAGCTCTTCTAGAAGCTCTTTTGCATTTTGTTTTTGCTCATCTTGCACGCGTGGGTCTTCGAGCATATACTTTAGCTCTTCTATAAGCTCTGGCGCTTCCAAAGCCTCCACAGAAGATGCTTGTTGCTGATCTAGCGATGGCAGATCGTTAGCTCTCAAATACCTATCTTTTTCCCTTTGTAATTCTGCAGGAGTCATTCCTGGCACCGGAGTAGCAAAC
>JBIIEG010000080.1:0-5067 GCA_044237955.1 Gammaproteobacteria bacterium | reverse complement strand
AAATTGGATAAGCCACCACGACCTAATAAACGAATATGTAGAACGATGCAGATACCTCCCTGCACCCTGAGACAAAACATGAGCATCACTCCAATTTTAGCGTCTCATGAAGTTGGTCCCTTCCATTCCTGTGCGAAGAGTTTAGATTGGTGGTTAAAAAAACGCGCACTGAAAAAGCAGATAAGTGGCGCTTCTCACACCTATGTTGCCTGCGATAGTCAGCGTGTTTTAGCTTATTATGCTTTGGAATACAGCACAATTTCAGTGGATGCTACACAACGAAATATGCCAAACCCAATTCCGGTAGTGATGATCAGTCGTTTTGCCGTAGACCGTTCTCTGCACGGCAATGGTGTAGGTCGCGCCTTGGCGCGTGATGCTGGGCTGCGTATTATTCAAGCAGCTGATACCATTAGCACTAGAGGAATGATGGCGCATGCGATTTCTCACGAAGCAAAAGCATTCTATGAAAAGCTAGGTTTTGAGTCGTCATTACTAGACCCAATGTTATTGATGATCACGATAGCGGATTTGAGAGCAAGCCTTTAAATAATTAAATTTAAGGAAAAATATTTTATTAACGTATTGCAGAAGAAGGAGATTCGGCTCGCTATCAGGAAAGTTATCGCATCATCCGTCCAAATGTTGAAGTGCGTTGGATTATCGATCAAGGCTTTCCAATCTAGAATGCAAATGGTCAATCCTGTGATGTCAAGGATGTTGCACTAAACTGTGCTCCATTTTTAGACAGCCATTGAAGAAATTTATCTACCACCAAACCTTTCCAACAGGAGAAAAACATGCAAAACAAAAAAAAAGAAGCAAAAAGAGAAGTCAAAAAAAATACCATATCGGTTAATGGTATTGAATATCAAATTACTATTGATGCTAATAATAGGCCGGTTGTAAAAATGAATGAAAGATCATTTTTTTTACACCTAGATACCTTGGCACATAAAAATAAACATACAAATAAAAACAATATTGGCAAGCTTAATAACAAAAAAAACAAGGAAATACCAGCAACCTTTAATGAACAATATGTTAAATGCTACGATGAAACTTTAAAGAAAGTAATAATCGCCTGGGGCCAAACTAACCCTAACCCAGAAAAAGTACACGACGAAGATGTTTTAGTAGACGCGCATGAAATTGTTGGTCTTGACACAGGGAAAAAAGGTAAAGGGGAAGAAACTACAATTATAAAACTAACATATGGCGAAGAAACGGGTTCACATATGCAGCCTTTTGCAAGATCACGTGTTAACGGAAAAAACGTTATCGAGGGTGCTTTAGATAAAACAGAAGAAGGAAGCAAACAAAAAAACATAAAAAATAATAAAAAAAATGAAAAAAGACACTACAACGAAGAACAAAAACAAATAGCGAAACAAAAAAGTAGAGAAAATCTATACCATACGGATAGTAACGATTCCAAAGAGATCATGAATATCAATGATACGTTACCTTTAGCCAGACAAGAAAGTAGAGAAAATCCATACCATACGGATAGTAACGATTCCAAAGAGATCATGGATATCAGTGATGTATTACCTTGCTCTCCAAACAGAAAACCTCCAACTCAAGCCTTTTTTCAACCGCCAAAAACCCAGCACCAAACGTCTGTTGCAACTTCTGTTAACTCTAACACAGATATCTACTCTTCATCCTTCAACAATACAAATAATTCACTTTTAAATTCAATGAATAAACCAGCCCTTTCAAATAATCATATGCCTATAAACAATCGAAAAGAAGGCGAAAATAATGAAGATACAAAACAGGGTGATTTAGAAAATAAAGATAACTTTTCCAATATGAAAATAAGATGATAAAAATAGTGTAATGGTTTTGATAAACCAAACCCCTTGAGAAAATACACCTGCCAAAACTATTTATGTTGTGACTCTTAACTACATTGTTACCATTCGATTAGAAAAATTGGGCATTTTGACAGCTAATGACTGGATTGAATCTAAACAAGCTCAGCCCTTATTTTTTGAGGGCTACAGTGCCTAATAAACTCATTGGTTGCCCACATGAAAAACCTAGCTTTTAGACGTTTTACGCTCTAAAACTGCTGATTTTTTCGCAATTTAGAGTCGAAGGCGGATAAGAAAAACTTTCCTGGCACGCAAATTTTTTTAAGACCAAACCCTGCATATTTTTTCAATTCACCGGCATAAAAAATGCTTCTCTTGAAGATCAAGTGAGTGCATTTGCGAGAAAAATCGAACGTACTTTTTATCTGTCCAACAAGTCCATAAAATTACAAACACCAGAATCCTGCATGGAGGTTTTTAACCTCCTGACAGATATATTCACACAGTTAGACAGCAGAAAAAAATCATCCTCTTTTTTGACGAAGCGCCATGGATTGCCAATCAAGGATCGCGCTTTTTACAAGCCTGGGAACCCATTGCACAAACCCCAGCCTGGAAAGCTTGGGCTGGCTACGCCTTTGAAGCGATCTGCTACAAACATATTGAGAACATACGTAAAGCACTGGATATTCCAGAAGGCGCCATCGCTTCTACGTGGAAATATCCCTCACAAAAAGGAGGCACAGAAAATGGCGCGCAAATTGATTTATTGTTTGATCGTTATGACGGCGTGATCAATATCGTTGAAATTAAATTTTGTGAAAAACCTTTTGCGCTAGACAAAGAATATGCCAAAGCGCTTCTTAATAAAGTAGCGATATATCGCGAAGTCACTAAAACTGAAAAACAACTATTTGTTTCGCTAGTCACTTCATCACACCTTAAAGATACAATATATTCAAAAGAGGTCATTACTTCAGAAGCCACTTTGACTGATTTGTTCGTGGATTGAGCTAATGAGCACCACATTGCATACAGTTAAAACCAAGCAAGCAGCATTGAATGTCAGCATTAAGCCAGACGCTGTATGTTTTGCGGTTGCTGAAGAAGCCCTACTAGATAAGACCACTCTCACAGTCACGCCAAAAATCTATGCTGAATTTCTGGCTAAATTGGATAAGCCACCACGACCTAATAAACAAATACGCAAAACGATGCGAGCACCTGCCTGCACCCTGGAACAAAACATGAGCATCACTATAATTTTAGCGTCTCATGAAGTTGATTCGTTCGATTCTGGCGTGAAGAGTTTGGATTGGTGGTTAAAAGAACGCGCGCTCAAAAAACAGATAAGTGGCGCTTCTCACACCTATGTTGCCTGCGATGATCAGCGTGTTTTAGCTTATTATGCTTTGGAATACAGCACAATTTCAGTGGATGTTTCATCAGAGCAATTGCGACGAAATATACGAAATCAAATTTCGGTAGTGATGATCAGTCGTTTTGCCGTAGACCGTTCTCTGCGCGGCAATGGTATAGGTCGCGCCTTGGTGCGTGATGCTGGGCTGCGTATTATTCAAGCAGCTGATACCATTAGCATTAGAGGAATGATGGCGCATGCGATCTCTCACGAAGCGAAAGCATTCTATGAAAAATCAGGTTTTAAATCGTCATTATTAGATTCAATGTTGTTGATGGTCACGATAGCGGATTTAAGGGCAAGCCTTTATTGAATCGGCAATTTTTGGATGATTAAATAGCTCGATCAACGCTCGACAGATAATCAAATCTTGCTCTACATGCACATCTTGTAGCCAAAGTGCGTGTTCTCGCCATTTCGTGAAATATGCTTAAGGTTGTGTAGGCAAGTCTTGTACATTACGGCGTGCAGCAAAAATAATATGCGCTATCTCACACTTAGTTTCAGCACGTATTTTGTTAGTGATTACCCGGAATTGTTGCGATTTTTGATGTAATGCGCCATGAAATTGAGCTGCACTTCATAAACCAACATAATAAGGCGCATGTAAAAAACACATGAGACCGTCAATAAAATACTCAGCGGGCATACACCCTAAAGCGCGATATTCTGGAGGTAAAATAAGCTGAAAACCACGGATGGGGTCAGCAATGAACCCTTTATGGCGTAACAGAGTGGCCATTAGCATTTCAAGAAAAATTACACCAAAAACCATTTGCGATACCAAGGATGAACGAATGACAACCATCGACTTCAAACAAATCCGAAGTTCTCCGAAAAGCCGTAATGACAGCTTTGAAGCACTCGCAGTGCAGCTGTTTCAAAATACCTGTAGTTTTCTTCCTTCTGGCTCAACCTTCATCAGCCTACGAGGCGATGGTGGTGATGGGGGCGTGGAAGCATATTTTCGCACGCCTACTGCTGCCGTTTTTGGGGTTCAAGCCAAATATTTTTTTAAACTTAAAGAAAGTGAACTGCGCCACATTGATGACTCGCTTCAAACAGCTCTCGTCACCCATCCAACTCTTTCTGAATACTGGGTCTATATCCCATTCGACTTGACAGGAAGAGTACAAAGACGAAGAGGAAAAAGTGAGGCAGAACGATTCGAAGAATGGAAAAACAAAGTAGAAACTGCTGCAGCTGAGTGTGGCACTCCGCTTACTGTAATTCTGTGTTCTGCTGCCACTATCCGCGATCAGTTACTTAAACTTGATCATTATGCTGGGATTCTTCGATATTGGTTTGACGATAAAACGCTAACTATCTCTCAAATTCGGCAATGTCTTGATGAAGCTAAAGAATTTGCTGGGCCAAGATATACATCAGAGTTTGATCTCACCACAAACGCACATACCACTTTAGATTTTTTTGGAGGGACTGGTGACTTTCGTTCATGGCGAGAGGAATCTTTAATTCCCATTCTGAATAAGTTGTATTCACTAAAGGAATGGGGAAATAAAACGCTGAAGGTTCTTGGTGAACCTAAGGAAATAACAATTTGCACTCTGATCGACCAAGTTATTACTTCAGTCAAACGCATTGATAGTATTACTGCAGCGATACCAGAGATTGCTAATACTAAAAACTTACTGCCAAAACTATTACAGCTTCTCGCAGAGGTCCGTAATGTACAAGAACAAGGCTTCTACAACCAACACGGTAAAGAGCACGATACACCTGGATTTAGGCAATTTCATGCTGAATACAATTCAGATTTTCCCGCAGGAGAAATGGATGCAGCACGTGAGCGGGAAGAGACCT
>JBIIEG010000102.1:0-4392 GCA_044237955.1 Gammaproteobacteria bacterium | reverse complement strand
CCCACATTTCCACCAATGGGCCCGATGAGTGCTGTGTTAATACCGACTAAATTACCTTTTAAATCAATTAAGGCGCCGCCTGAATTACCGGGATTGATAGAAGCATCTGTCTGTATAAAATTTTCATAACCTTCTATGCCTAAATCACTGCGATGTAATGCGCTGACAACACCTGAGGTCACTGTTTGATGTAATCCGAATGGATTTCCTACTGCTGCGACAAAATCACCAACTTGCAGTTGATCAGAATCTCCAAAGGGCAGTGTTTTCAAATCTTTAGCCGTGATTTCTAATACGGCAATATCAGAAAGGCGGTCAACACCAATCACTTTGGCTTTGAAACGTCGACCATCGTTCAAATTTACTGTGATCGTTTTAGCATCACGAACAACGTGTGCATTGGTAACAATATATCCTTTACCTTCTTTTTTTCCGACGATAACGCCTGAACCTGCCTCTTCGAAATGTTGTTTAACGCGTGGTGATTCTAGTGAATCGGTATCGCCTGAGGGGGGCGCTTCCTCTGCTCCCTGGTCGTCTTGCTTGTGATGCATACGTTTCTGGATAGGACTGATATAGCCTTCAGCAATAACTGTGATATTAACCACCGTCGGCATGACGTTCGTGAGTACTTCAGAAAATCGTGGTGAGGCTTGTTCTGTCACTTTTGCAGGTAGTGCTGCATACACTGATGCGTTGATTAAAGAAGCCATTAATCCTGCGCAAAATAAAGATAATAGTTTTATAGTTTTCATCTTGTTTTCTCTTTAATTAACCCTTCTCCCTACCCTCTCCCCAAAAAGGGGGAGAGTAGAAAAAAGGCGTCTACTCAATCCAAATCAAACTCGCCATTCGCCCTGCTTTTTCTCCATCACGTCGATAGGAATAAAAACGTGCGGCATCTGACCAGGTGCAATACTGTCCACCATAAATGCGATTTACACCATACCCCAAAAGCCGCTGTCTCGCCAATTGGTAGATGTCTGCTAAATATTTGCCTGGCAGTGTTGGCTTAAATGCCAAATGCGCTTGTGAGTCTGATTGCAGAAACAACTCGCGCACTTCTTCACCGACTTCAAATGCAGCAGGACCAATCGCAGGCCCTAACCACACCAACCAATCTGCATAAGGTGCATTTAGCTCGTCTAGTGTGGCCTCAATAATACCAGATGCTAAACCCCGCCATCCTGCATGAATCGCAGCTACTTGTAATCCCTGACGATGACAAAGCAACAGTGGCAAACAATCAGCTGTTAAAACAGCGCATGGAATACCAGGAACATCGGTATAAGAAGCATCGGCTTCAGGGAAATTATTTGAGACAGTATCTGCACACACCGCACCTGTGCCATGCACTTGTTTTATCCAAACAGGTTCTTGTTTTAACTTTAACTCAGCGCGCAATTGACGTCGATTTTGAGCGACAGCATCAGCATCATCTGCAACAACAGTACTGAGATTAAAACTGTCGTAGGGAGGTTTGCTGTGACCATCAACACGCAAAGTGGTGCATGCTTTGACAAAAGCAGGCGCAGGCCAAGTGGGGATTAAATAGTGTGAGTGAGGTATAGAGGTGACCATAAGATTTATACCCATTTAAGTTGCAAAAGATATCCAGAGACACATTAAAACTCTGGAAAAGTCGCTTGAAGCACTAGATAAATCGAGCGCTAAACTAGTCGATCAGGATAGAACACTTTCCAAAAAATCAGTTCGATTACAAAGTTGCAAAGGGGTTGGCAAAATAGTTTCACAAACATTACTCGCGAATTTAAGTGAGTTAGGCACTATCAATCGGCAACAAATTGCTTCCCTAGTCGGCGTAGTTCCCATCAATAAAGATACCAGTTAATGCGTACGAACTACGAGGGCGTCTTACACCAACTGCCGCGCCACCAATCTCGCAAACAATCCCTCTTCTGCCATCAATTCTGCATAGGTTCCGCTTTGCATTATTTTTCCATGCTCCAGTACATAGATTTTGTCTGCATGCATCACGGTGCTTAGGCGATGCGCTGCTACAACGCGTGTGATTTGTAGTTTTTGCAGACTCTCCATGACGGCATGCTGGGTAGGGTTGTCCAGCGCAGAGGTGGCTTCATCCAGAAAAAGAATCCTAGGCTGAGTGGCAAGGGCTCGCGCAATCATCAGGCGTTGGCGTTGGCCAATGGAAAGCGTTTTGCCTGCTTCGACCATTAAGGTATGCAAGCCCATCGGCATGGTGGCGATATCTGCCGCCAAATTCACCTGCGTGAGCGCTTCCCAAGCGGCTTCTTGTGTGAGCGGGTGCGATCCTGCGATGGTATCAAAAATAGTGCCGGGGAGTATGGTGCTATTTTGCAGGACAACCCCAAACTGCTCTCGCAAAGCGCGCAGATTCAACGTTTCAAGCGCGTGATCGCCATACAAAATATGGCCTATTTTAGGCTCTTCAAATCCTAGCATTAGCCTAAAAAGGGTTGATTTACCACAACCCGTACTGCCCACCAATGCCACCATCTCCCCTGCCCTAATGGATAAAGAGATATCCTCCAGTACCCAAGGACTGTCTGGCTGATAGCGAAAATGCACGCCTTTCACATGTATCTCTCCAGACAAAATTCCCGGATCTTCGCCTTCTCTTTCCCGCTCTGGCACCTCGTTTAAAATGGGCTGAATACGTTCATATAAGGGAATCAGCTCCACCAGGCTGCTCACAATACCGCCTAGGGCAAGGGTCGCGGCAAAAAATTGCCCAAAGGCTGCGTTAAATGCAATAAAGCTACCAAATGAAATGCTTTCTGTATGAGTGCCTGCCATGGCATACAACCCGACTGTGCCGAGGGTTGTCACCAAACCATACAGAATCGTAAAACGAATGTCCAAAATGCCAGCAGACATCGATAAGCGATTTTTATGCGCAAACTGTTCAACCCATAGGGCAAAGACAGGTTTTTCGCTGTGACGCACGCGTAATTTGCTGATACCCGTGAGAAACTGCAACGTAAGCGACGCTAACTGGCCTTGCAAATAGGCAATAGGACGTTGGTATTGTAACTGCAGGTAGGCGGACAGCCACATCAGCAAGAGTATGGGGATCAAGATGCTGATTGCAATCAATGCAAGCGAGGGGGAGTAATAAAACATCAAAGCCAAAGTGAATAAGGAAAAAAAACTGCTCAATACCGTTTGTAGGGTCACGCTGGTAAGCGTTTGTTGAATAGTGTCAATGCCGGAAGCACGCATCGTGAGATCCCCTGCGCTGAATTGTTGAAAAAAATGGACAGGCAGACGGAGCAGGCGATCCCAGATGGCAGCTTGGGTGGCCGCATCTGTTTTAAAGCGAAATCGCAGCAAGAGGAGGGATTGCACGACGCCAAACGCAGACGCCCCGAGCAAGTTCACCCCTAACCCGATGAGCCATTGCTGTAATAGACCCACATTGGCCTCCGGTACGACCGTATCCAAGATAATACCTGTTGCAATAGGGGTCAGTAGGGCGAGTAGCCCAATACCCATTTGTAATAGCGTGATACGAAAAAGATCGTGCTTTTGCTGAATGAGTGCGAATTTGAGCAGGGCAAATAAGTTGAGTGACTTCGCAGGCAACGTGCGATAGAACATATAGCCCTGTGGTGCAAGCGTCTCTGAATAAGCAGGTGTCAGGGGCTGTAGGATGCCGGCTGCATCGAGCCACTGATACTGCCCTCCAAAAGTAAGCGTCAAGGCAATCGGTTGCATGTTTTGCGGATCAAATGCCAAAAGGGGACCGTTATCCTCTTCCCACCAGCGGCCTTTTAGCGCGACGGTACGCATTCTGCATTGAGATGCTTGTGCGATGGCCAAGAGCGCGGTATGTGCTGTGCCAGAAAAGGCAGCGATAGGCGGTTTCACCATTGTGATGTGCATCGCTCTTCCGACGTAGCTACACGCCCGCCATAAGGCATCTTGATCGTTTTCCGTAATCAGAGGAACGCTGTCCTCTGCACTGAAAATAGCCGCTAATTGCGCTACCGCATGGGCGACTATTTTATCGTCTGGGTGGTGGTGCATGTGGGATTCCTTTGCTTATTTGCATGGGGTACGGTTTTTTTTGAGCTGGGGGGATATGCATGTGCACACGCGCAACCGCCAGCCCCTACTAGTCCAGTGTATACCGCTCGCCTTTCAAGATACTGGTTTCTGTCAAGGCATTGTCCCGCAAAAAATCGCGGGATGTGTTTGAGTGGCGAGCGGTATTTCTATTTGAATTTAAGGGCGAAATAAGGCATTTCCCCCTTAAAAAACCCCCTGGTTATGTGGTTCCTGTCTCTCACTCTATTTCATAAGCCGTCATCCCCCGGAAGATTTAACCGTGGGGATCGATCCAAAAACCACATACCACCCAAAATTAGAGATACGCTGTACTAGTAT
>JBIIEG010000078.1:0-5174 GCA_044237955.1 Gammaproteobacteria bacterium | reverse complement strand
CGCAACGACCAGCACTTTTCTTGGTTTATTATCCCGTCTATGACCACACACCACCACACCCTACCCAAACACATCGCCATCATCATGGATGGCAACGGACGCTGGGCACAAGCACGTGATTTACCGCGCCTTGCAGGTCATGAAGCAGGCGTGCAGGCCATAGAAAAAATCATCAAAGCCGCCATTCAAAACAATATCAAAGTTCTGACACTCTTCGCTTTCGGTATTGAAAACTGGAAACGCCCGGCAATGGAAGTTAAATTTTTGATGGAACTATTTATCAAAAATCTCAAAACACAAGTGCCGCATTTTTTAGAAAACAATATCCGGCTACGCGTGATGGGGGACCGAGAAGGTATCGACGCCGAATCTCGAAAAGAAATTGAACGCGTGGAACTTATTACCGCAAGTCACGAACAACTCACACTCATCATTGCTTTTAATTACAGTGGACGTTGGGACATTGTACAAGCCACACAAAAATTATGCGCAGATGTACAAGCGGGCGCATTAAATCCTGAAGATGTTTCTTATATGCAACTGCACGATGCAATGTGTCTATCAGATTTACCAGAACCTGATTTATTTATACGCACAAGCGGTGAACAACGCTTAAGTAATTTTATGTTATGGCAATTAGCCTATACGGAATTTTATTTCACGGAAACATTTTGGCCAGATTTTGACGGTGCTGCCTTTGAAACTGCGCTACAAGCTTTCGCCACCCGGCAAAGACGTTATGGTTTGACGGGGCAACAATTGGCGGAACAGCCTAAATAAACATCCCCGCTCTACTTACCTCGTCATTGCGAGGACCCCACCCTACACGCCCCCCACGGCCGTCATCCCGTGGACGGTTTAACCACGGGATGACGCCTAATGGGTGGGATGACGAGCTGCGCAGGAGGTCAGTTCCGCAAAAACCCGCTCCGCAACATCCAACGTTTTAGCAATTTCCTTATCGCCATGCGCACTGGAAACAAATCCTGCTTCATAAGCAGAAGGCGCTAAATAAATACCCGCCAATAACATCTTGTGAAAAAATTCTTTAAATAATTTTTCATTACATGCCGTCACTTGTGCTAACGAAGTCACTGAATTTTCTGCTGTAAAAAATAAACCAAACAATCCACCTGCTGCATTTACACTCAACGGAATATCAGCTGCCTGCGCGCGCGCCAACAAACCTTCTGTCAGCTGTTTTGTTTTAGCCGCAAGCGCTGTATAAAAACCAGGCTTTTCAATTTCTTGAAAATTAGCCAGCCCTGCCGCCATAGCAATTGGATTGCCTGACAAAGTACCTGCCTGATAAACAAAACCTTCAGGCGATATATGCGCCATGATTTCTTTTTTTCCACCATAAGCACCAACAGGCAAACCACCGCCGATCACTTTACCCAACGTGGTTAAATCAGGCTTGACACCGTAATACCCTTGCGCACCATCTAACTGCACACGAAAGCCTGTCATCACTTCATCAAAAATCAACACACTTTGATAACGATCACACATCTCTCTTAAACCCTGTAAAAAACCGGGTACTGGCAACACACAATTCATATTCCCTGCAACCGGCTCTACAATCACAGCCGCAATCTCATGACCCTGTTGTTCAAAAATAGCCTGCACAGAATCCAAATCATTATAAATCGCGTTGTAAGTATCTTCCGCTACCGCTGCAGGAACACCCAAAGAACTGGGTACACCAAACGTCAAACCACCTGAACCTGCTTTCACCAACAAACTATCCGCATGTCCATGATAACAACCTTCAAATTTCAAAATTTTATCTCGACGCGTAAATCCTCGCGCCAAACGAATTGCGCTCATTGTCGCTTCAGTACCTGAATTCACCATGCGGACTTTTTCAATAGAAGGCAAATACTGACAAATTTTCGCGGCCAATAAAATTTCCAACTCACATGGCGCACCAAAACTTAAACCATTTTCTGCTGCTTTTTGTACTGCTTGTACAACTGCAGGATGCGCATGTCCTAAAATAGCTGTACCCCAAGAACAGACGTAATCGATATATTCTTTGTCTTCTGCATCGATTAAATAGGCGCCTTTAGCACGCTTAAAAAATACAGGTGTGCCACCTACACCTTTAAAATTGCGTACGGGAGAGTTCACACCGCCAGGGATATATTGTTGCGCTTGTTGAAATAGAATATTGGATGAGGTCATGGTTATTTGATGTGCTATTTTAGGTGTTTCATAACAATAAGATGGCGGATAGTTCTCTCAGGCTACATATTTCTGCTGTAAAAACATTTTTGTAAGCATTAAGTATTTGTCATAAAACTTAATTTTTTCGTGATCCTTGGTTTTTGTTTTTATCACTACATGATCATAAATATAAAGACGCAACATGATCTCAATATTTCGATCCATGTTTGTCGGTTCGTCTTCAAAATCTTCCCATTTTTTTACAGCCATATGCGACTCATTCACCACTTTGGCAAATTCTCTTAGGCTCATAGAGAAGTAAGTTCTGATAAATTTGATTTGATTTCCTGTCAGTCTGTCTTTTTGCAAAACAAGCGATTTAATGACTGAATCAGAAATTTTTCGCACATCAATTTTTGGATGTATTTCACCGTCAAACTGCACAACCTCAACATTGTGCAGTTCAATAGGAAAACCGAGTCCTGTGTAAACATAATTTTTAATCAGTTTTTTATTCATCACTATCTATCCTCATTGCCAATAAGTATTACTGTAATAATCAGCAAAAATTGATCATCAAATGAAACAATGACTCTAATTTTTTTCCCGCTGAGATCATTACCTTCTATACAATAATTCCAGTCCTGATAACCTGGCGTATAGGTATCTTTACTTTTGTTTCTTTTTCTCTTTCGGTTATTTTTATTCTCCAAGATATCAAGAATGTCGATATCAATCATGCCTCGATCCTTCAAACGCATCTTGGCATGTTCTAAAAAAATGTAATTCCCCTCGGAAAGCTTTTGAATAAGCAGGCTCCATAATTCCGAATCCGTTTTTTTTTTGGGGTTTTTCGTGCTGCACGTTATTTCTATTCCACCCGCTATTTTGTTTTTGCATAAATTCTTCTCCAATAGATAAAGTTGAAAATTTCTTTTCGACGTTTACCCTGGAAAGCACCACTTAGCAGGCTGCCCTCTGATCAAGCTCCACTCAATCAGAGTCAGTTGTCATGTTAGTTTTTTTAAAATAAAAATCTTTTCTGTAGCTTTACTAGCATATCCAACAACACCAGACTTGTAAAGTGGGTTTACAGAACAACGATTTTTCTCAAGTCATCTCCTCGACGCCGGATACCTGAAAAGCCTCCTCCAAATACAACCAGGTTTCAATCAATGTATCCGGGCTTAAAGAAATCGCTTGAATACTTTTTTGTACCAGCCACTTGGCAAGCTCTGGATAATCCGAAGGTGCTTGTCCACAAATACCCACATATTTTCCAGCCTTATTACAAGCAACAATCGCTTTTTCTAATGCCTCAATATCTTCCAGCTGTAGTTTGGCCAGCGTGTCGTAAATTTTTTTATCTAATTCTTCTTGTGATAAAAAACGTTGATAAGCGCTTGAGTTGGTTGCAAAATAGGTGGGAACTTTAATACCCACTGCAGTCAGGTGTTGGATCATCTCACCTAAGGACGAATTTTTGCCACCCACTTGATCGATGTCTGAAAGTTCAATATGCTCAAAAGCAATGATGTTTTTCATGGCGGTGTCCTTTATTTTTTATCCAACAAATCGCATATCATTGCGGGTACTGTCACTATAAAAGTCAATCGCGTATTGGGCGTTTTAATAGGGCATAATCCGTAACGTTGTCATTCCCGCGAAGGCGGGAAACCATCCACTCACCGCTCCTATGTTTATTTGCATAACTGCACAAGAAAAAATACTGAGCCTTATTTTTTTTAAGTATTTTCTTCATCTTATTGCCATACCAGGATGGTTTCCCGCCTTCGCGGGAATGACAAAAAATAGCCGTTTTTATTTTGGAGAAAACAATGACACTCAAACTACTTGCCATCGGCGGTCTTGGTAACATGCTGGGACCTTCTGCTAAACATCTGACCAATAGTCATACTGCTCACTATATCCGCGTACTCGACAGAGGTGCTCATGGAAAACAAAAAGATGAGTTGCGACAAGACTGGCAACAACACGGCGCGCAATTAGTCTCTAACCTAACTGATTTAATCGGTGATGGAGACTTCGATGGCGTCGTGATTTGTGCCGGTAAAAACGCGGATGATCATGCCATTTTTCGCGCACTGATTCCTTTATTAAATCATCAACGTGCGTATTTTATTTTGCACTTATCCACGGTAAGTTGTGGTTTTGTACAAGCAACGCAGACTTATTGCGAAAAAAATCATGTGCAGTACGTCAACTATCCTTTAACAGGAGGCGCCAAAGGTGCGCTGACTGCCAGCATGCTTGTTTTATGCGGTGGCGATAAAAAATTATACGATCGGCTTGAACCAATGCTACAACAAATCGGCAAACCAAAATATTTTGGTGAGCGTGTTGATTTAGCAGCCGGTGTAAAGTTGATCGGACATGTGATGGTGTTTCATGGATTGCTGGGCATGTCGCTCGCAGTGTCTCTGCAAAAACAATTATTTGGATTTACGACGATAGATAAAGCACAAGTTGAGTTTTTTGATTTTTTAAATCAAGGTGCGGGCGGCACTAAACAATGGGATTTTGCTGTGCGCCCCCTTGTGCTAGAAAATAATTTTTCCCAAGGATTTTTAATACAACACGCAGTGATTGATATTATTTACACCGTGCAGCTGATGCGGCAAGAACAGCTGCCTAATCTATTCGTGTTAGCCCTGTTAGAAGTGGCTTTGTCTTTTGCGTATGTACTGAACCACTACCCAGAGAAAAATTTAACCACACAAGCTGTGACGCATTTGATTGCAAACAAACCAAAAGAAATAGATCAATTTTTGAAACAGAATTTATCGTTGGATATCGATCGTTGTTTGGAAAACTGCATTGCGGTATTGCCAGAGGAAATACAACGAACGTTGATGTTGGAGGTGAATTACTAAAATCGGGTCTATGTCGTTTTGAGTGGGTAAATGAAGTCCAGTTTCCCGCATAAAAAGTAAATCATATTGATAAAATTGTCTGTCTTGCGGTATCCCCTGGCTCGTCTTTTT
>JBIIEG010000148.1:0-3131 GCA_044237955.1 Gammaproteobacteria bacterium | reverse complement strand
CGCCACGTATTATCGATTTAGCTTCACCTGTCGGTAAGGGCCAACGTGGATTGATTGTTTCGCCACCTAAAGCCGGTAAAACAATGATGTTGCAGCAAATGGCAGCATCTATCGCGCACAACCATCCTGAATGCTACCTGATCGTACTGTTGATTGATGAGCGTCCCGAAGAAGTGACAGAAATGGAGCGTTCTGTGAAAGGAGAAGTCATCGCCAGTACCTTTGATGAACCTGCAACACGTCATGTGCAGGTTGCTGAAATGGTGATCGAGAAAGCCAAGCGATTGGTAGAACATCGACGTGATGTGGTGATATTGCTGGATTCTATTACACGATTGGCGCGCGCTTATAACACAGTGGTGCCAGCTTCCGGAAAGATCCTCACAGGTGGTGTGGATGCCAACGCGTTGCATCGTCCCAAGCGTTTCTTTGGTGCTGCGAGAAACATCGAAGGGGGTGGTAGCTTAACCATTATCGCAACAGCACTCGTAGAAACCGGTTCCAAAATGGATGATGTGATCTATGAAGAATTTAAAGGTACAGGTAATTGGGAAATCCATTTAGATCGACGTATTTCTGAAAGACGTGTCTTCCCCGCAATTAACATCAATCGTTCCGGTACGCGTCGTGAGGAGCTAATTACCAAACCTGATGAACTGCAAAAGATGTGGATATTACGCAAAATACTGCACCCAATGGATGAATTAGCCGCTATTGAATTCTTGATTGATCGCCTTAAAGTCACGAAGACTAATGAAGAATTTTTTGAAGCGATGAAGCGATAACGCAGCCAACTACGGTATTTTTATTTATTTATTTTCACTAAAATGCTGAATCTATTTTGATGGATTCAGCATGAAACTTCTTAATTTTTTAAAAAATCTCCTTCCAAAACCACCCGCATTGCTCGGGCTGACCCTGGATCAACAAGGACTCCAGCTGGTTGAGCTAAGTCGTGTTGGCGATGATTATTTGTTGCGATATTGCAATCAAATACCCTGCCCATCAAACGACGCCACACAAAATTTCTCTTTTGCGCATCCTGCATTCCCGGATTTTTTAAAACAGACTATCCAGACGACCAACATCACCACAAACCAAGTGGCGTTAGCGTTGCCTTATTCCTCAGTGCTATTCAAAAGTATCGAACTCGATAAACAATTAAACGAATCTGAAATTGCTATTCAAGTGCACGCCCATGCGGAGCAGTATTTCAATTATCCGCTTTCTGAACTCATGATAGATTTTGAGTTGCTGGATACTTCAAAAAACCATCCAGACTTAATAGAATTACGCTGGGTTGCAGCAAGAAAGCTGGAAGTAGAAACACAAATCAATGCGCTTGCTGTAGCAGGATTACAGGTGGTTGCGGTAGAAGTAGATTCGTTTTCTTTGCAGCGTGTGGCCAGCTATTACCTTAAAAAACAGAGCAGTCAGTTAGATAATGTTGTGGTCATACAAGTATACGATTCACATATATTGCTTATGGTTTTGGGCGAAAAAAAATGTATTTACACGCGTATAGAAAATTATATACCTGACACACGCGAAGATTTAAACGCCTGTATTTTTTCAACGGTGACGTTTTTTTTAAATAACCAAACAGACAAAACACCTTCACTCATTTTATTGGCAGGACATCGTGTTTCTGCCGAGCTATTAGAAAGAATAAACGCACACTTCAATATCACAGCTCGCTATCTGGATGTATTTTCGCTGCTCAATTTTTTTACCCCTCATCCACCTCATCAGTTTGCGATCAGTACTGGTTTAGCCATGCGGTTCATTTTATGAGCATCAATTTATTGCCTTGGCGAGTATCTTTATACAAAAAAAGTAGAAAACGCGTATTGATTGAAGGCAGTATCAGTTTGATATTGGCTTTTTTATGTTTTTATATTTTTCAGTCAAAAACACAGCGTATTTTAACAAATCAAGAAAAACAGATTGGCATGCTGGAGCAAACCATCAGCTCGTTGTTAGAAAGCTATGAAGAAGCATTGAGTGATCAAAATCGTCGCAATGAAGAACAAAAAAGAGAAAATTTCTTAAAGAGCAAGTCAGATATCAATCAAACATTGTTTCAGCTCATAGAAAACGTGAGTGATCAGATGCCAGATGCGATCTATTTAAGCGAGATAAAACGAAAAGAAAATAATCTCTATTTTTTAGGAAAGTCACCTTCGCATGCAGAATTTTCAAAATTTTTAACGCAGGTGAAATCACACATTAACAAACAACCAATGGTGACAGAAACTTCGCAAGCAGAGGGGCAAAATGGCGAAATCAGTTTTGAGATTGTGTATGAATTCGGGTCATAGGTCGCTCCGTGTAAGTCCGTTATCCCGCGGAAGAATTGACCGCGTGATCCAGGAAATAAGCGTTCTTCTAAAAAAAATAAAGATGTTGAAAAATCAGCATTTTTTGCATTGGCCTGTTTTTTTTCAGAGGGCCGCCATACTCACAGGCACTCTCCTGTTTTATCTGTTTTTTGTACGATTGTTTGGTGTGAGTGATCAACAGATTAGCGCCTATAAAAATCAAATAGCAGCGCTTGAACAAAAAATACAAGCGCAGAAAAAAACGATACAGGCGCGCAAGACACAAGATAAGTCTGAAGAAACAAACGAGCTGTTAGGCAGAGTAGGTGCTATTGATTTGGCAGCTTTTATGCACCATGCAGCTATGCTGGCCAAACAAAATAATTTGGATATTGCGTCTATAAAACCCGTCTCATCCAAAGAAAAAACGGAAGGCTTTGAGATCAAAACATTTCAAATAAACATCACAGGCGAATATGAAAACCTGATGCGGTTTATGCGACATATTGAAACGTTTCCAGATTTTGTTGTAGTGAATGATTTTCAAGTAACATCAAAAGACTTGTTAAGTTTGGTGATAGAGGTTCAGCTGTATGGAAATGTCTAAAATGAGAATTTTGTTCGCAGTAATAATTTCCTTTTTGATCGCTGAAGCTGTCATCGCTGATGGAATAGTACACCGAAATCCATTTTCAAAACCTCTTCAACTAAGATGGCAGGGCGATGATTTGACTACTTGTCCACTCAAAACCTTAAGACTCAAGGGAACAATTGATCGCAATGGCGAGGCGCTGGCTATTGTGAGCGATA
>JBIIEG010000077.1:0-5243 GCA_044237955.1 Gammaproteobacteria bacterium | reverse complement strand
CCGTACATTAAGTTCCCCAAGCCTTTGCCGCTGTAGCTTATGTTCACGGTGTTGCCTATGGCATTACCATCCTTGCTATACCCCCCGTAAATATCGCCAGTGAGGCCTTGGCCGATGGAGCTGATGTTCACAGTGTTGTTGGTAACATCCTCGTCGCTGTCGGTAAAGCCACCATACACATCACCTGCTATGGATGCTGTGCTACCCAGAGGAATGTTTACGGTGATTGTATTTCCATTAACACTTGTAAGCTCTTTTGGTGCAAGAGAGGAATTAACACCATTTACAGTTGTTAATAAAGAAGGATCAGAGCCGTCATAGTAGACATATTCCCCCGCTTTACTGAGTTCAGGCATTAAAGCAATGGGAATAAGTAAGGTAGCGGTAAAGATTTTTTTCATGGTTTCTTCCTTGATGGGGGTTGATGTTGATGGGATGAATAAGACATTGTATTGATTGGCTTATCTGTGTGCAAATGAATTGATGCTCAGGGCTCGATGTTCAGCAATGCCCGCTGAAAAACACATCGGGCCTTGTTTCCTTGTTTTAACGCGTCGCGCGAAATAAATTCGCACTCACGGTATAAATTCGCACTCACGGTCAGGGGGAATTGCTGGGTACTGTCAGGGGGAATTGCTGGGTATTGAGCAGTATTGTCATTCCCGCGAAGGCGGGAACCCATCCACAACATGGCAGCAAGAACATGGATAGGTTCCCGCCTTCGCGGGAATGACAAATCCTTTTTTTACAGCGCAAGCACCAGTGTGCCGGATGAAAATTTTAATGAAGGAGCCCTGTCTTTGAAGCCTTCAAATGTGCGAAATTTTCACTGTTTTATGTTAAGATCGGGCGATTAACTTCCGAAAAACCCCACTTCCATCAAGATAAATACTCATGATAAACCACGCACAAGAAATCACCCGCGTTTCCATTGAACAGGAAATGAAACAATCTTATCTGGCCTACGCCATGAGCGTCATCGTTGGGCGTGCACTGCCTGATGCGCGCGATGGTCTAAAACCGGTTCACCGACGCGTATTGTTTGCGATGCAACAGGTCAGCAATGACTGGAACAAGCCTTATAAAAAATCGGCACGTATTGTCGGTGATGTGATGGGTAAATATCATCCGCATGGTGATACGGCTATTTATGACACCATCGTGCGTATGGCGCAAAATTTTTCCATGCGTTATGTCTTGGTCGATGGACAAGGTAACTTTGGTTCGGTGGATGGTGATTCACCGGCTGCGATGCGTTATACCGAAATTCGTATGTCGCGTTTAGCGCATTCTCTGTTGGCAGATTTAGAAAAAGAAACCGTCGACTACAGCTTAAATTATGATGAAACTGAATTAGTGCCTGATGTGTTACCAACACGGATACCCAATCTGTTGGTGAATGGTTCTTCAGGTATTGCAGTGGGTATGGCGACCAACATTCCTCCCCATAATCTAGGTGAAACCATCGATGCTTGTTTGGCCTTGATCGCGGATGCTGAGATTTCTATCGAAGAATTGATGACACACATGCCAGGCCCTGACTTCCCCACAGCCGGTATCATCAATGGTAGAAGGGGTATTGTAGAAGCTTATCGTACCGGTCGTGGTCGTTTATTAGTGCGCGGTAAAGTAAACATAGAAACCAACGAGAGCAATTCAAAACAGGCGATTATTATTACCGAATTGCCTTATCAGGTTAACAAAGCCAAGTTGTTGGAAAAAATAGCTGAATTAGTCAAAGAGAAAAAAATAGAAGGCATCACAGCGCTGCGTGATGAATCAGATCGTGAAGGAATGCGCGTGGTGATTGAAGCACGGCGCGGCGAAAATATGGAAGTACTGCTGAACCATTTGTACATTAATACACAGTTACAAATGACATTCGCTATCAACATGGTTGCCTTAGATCATGGTCAGCCACGTGTTTTAAATCTCAAACAGTTGATCGAAGCGTTTGTGCAGCATCGACGTGAAGTGGTCACCCGTCGCGCCATCTTTGATTTGCGCAAAGCCAGAGAGCGCGCACACTTATTAGAAGGCATGGCAGTTGCATTGGCTAACATTGATCGCCTGGTGGCATTGATTAAATCTTCCAGTAATCCAGCTGAAGCCAAAGAGAAATTACTCGCAGAAACCTGGGCACCCGGTTTGGTGCTTGATCTGCTGAATGCGACAGATAGTCATATCTCCAGACCTCAAGATTTACCCAATGAGTTTGGTTTGTTGGAGGGGGTTTATCATTTATCACCTGCGCAAGCTCAAGCTATTTTAGACTTGCGTTTACATCGTTTAACTAGCCTTGAAAAAGAAAAAATACTCAATGAATATAAAGAGTTAATAAATTTAATTCAAGAGTTGCTTGAAATTTTAGGGAACCCAGATCGCTTGATGCAAGTGATTAAAGAAGAGTTGATCGCTGTCAGAGAACAGTTTGCTGATAAGCGATTGACCGAGATTCTTGATTCCGAAGAAGATTTTACCGCAGAAGATTTAATTCCGAACGATGTGGTCGTGGTGACGGTATCGCGTGAAGGCTATGCTAAAACACAACCCTTAACTGACTATCAAGCACAGCGTCGTGGTGGCAAGGGTAAATCTGCCACGAGCATGAAAGAAGAAGACGTGGTTGAGCACCTGCAAATTGTGAATATGCACGATACGCTGTTGTGCTTCTCCAACTACGGCAAAGTGTATTGGTTAAAGGCATATCGCTTGCCACAGGCCAGTCGATTATCGCGTGGCAAACCCTTAGTCAATTTATTACCGCTCTCAGAAGGCGAGCGCGTGAATGCGATATTAAGCGTAGATAAATATACGGAAGATCGTTATGTCGTTATGGCAACCGCCAAGGGTACGATCAAGAAAACCTCACTGGTCGATTTCTCAAGACCGCGTGCTGATGGGATTATCGCGGTATTGCTGGATGAAGGAGATCAACTCGTGGGTGTAGATTTAACCGATGGTTCGCGAGAAGTGATGTTGTTCAGTGATGGCGGCAAAGTCGTGCGTTTCCCTGAATCTGAACTGCGCGTGATAGGGCGTAAATCCAGAGGCGTACGCGGTATTCGTCTAAAAGCCACTGAGACAGTGATTGCGCTTATTATTACAAATCATAATGGCACGGTATTGACCTCAACAGCCAATGGCTTTGGTAAACGAACGCCCATTGATGAGTACAGACTGTCTGCGCGTGGTACCCAAGGTGTTATTTCTATTCGCGTCAATGAGCGTAACGGCAAAGTGGTGGGTGCCTTGGAAGTATTGCCAGGAGACGATGTGATGCTGATCAGTGACCGTGGTCGCTTGGTACGTACGCGTGTGGATGAGGTTTCAGTCGTGGGTAGAAGCGCGCAAGGTGTTCGCTTGATTCGTTTAGATGAAGGCGAAGCGTTGATTGGATTGCAGAAAGTCGTGGAGCAGCAGGTAGAAGATTCTAGTACGTCATCGCACTAACTTTGACCGGTACTTGCACTTTAAAAAAAGGGTTTGTCATTCCCGCGAAGGCGGTAACCCATCCACAGCATGGCAGCAAGAACATGGATAGTTTCCCGCCTTCGCGGGAATGACAATACTGCTTAATAGCCAAAATTAGTGCGACGATATGCTAGTCACTAAATTTTTTGAGTTTTTTCCGTGGTTGCGCTGACATTCTGCTGAGAATCTACGGCTTAACTGTGCACTCCCTGCAAATCCCATAAATCGTCAAACTGTGATCGGTTAATACAAACTTTGCTTTTTTAGCAATCGCAATTTGTCGCGCTTCAATAATTTCATCCACAAATTCCTCCACTCGTTTGCATTTCACACACACCAAGTGATCGTGGTGCTGATTTTTTTCCAATTCAAAAACCGAATGCGCTCCTTCAAAATTGTGGCGTTTGACTAGCCGTGCTTCTTCAAATTGTGTGAGTGCGCGATACACCGTTGCAAACGCCACATCATGTCCTGCCTCGGACAATACTCTATAGACATCTTCTGCGCTCAGATGATGTGGATCAGCGTTTTCCAGTATTTCCAGTATTTTGATGCGGGGTAGCGTGATTTTTAAACCAGCGGTGCGGAGTTTTACGTTTTCCAAGCGGGATCTTTCCTTTTGTTTTGAGTCTGCTTCTGAAATAAGTTATCCTTCGGCTCTCATCTTCTATTGCCAAGGATTAATTCAATGCGAAAACTGATTATAGCATGCCTTTCTTTAAACTTTATCTTACTGACAGGTTGTGGATTGCAATTGATACGTCCCTATCAGCCGGATATTCAACAAGGCAATGTGATCTCTGAACAGATGGCAGAAAGTGTCAGGCCTGGCATGAGCAAAGAACAGGTCAGAAATAACTTAGGCACGCCTGTTTTAGTGAATGCGTTTGATGATAATCATTGGGGATATGCCTACACATTCCAGCATAACGGCAGAGAAATTATCAGAAAGAACATCGATGTTTATTTCCAAAATGGTCGTGTTAGCCGTGTTGTCAAAGACGCAGGGAAGATTCCAAATAAGTAACTGACATTATGCAATGGCAGTTTCCTCCACATTTGTGCGAGTACACCACCACCCTAAAAAAGCCAGTGTGGAAATATAAGCAAAGACCCCCCACGGTCGTCATCCCGTGGTCAAACCCACCACGGGATGACGGCGAAGTAGTGCACAAGACCGATTATGCAGATCAAACAATTTACAAAGCTCTCTCGCCTGCATAAAACGGACTTGCGTAGTATTAGAAATTTAGTCGATCACTGCCTGCAACATGATGGCTTTCGCATCAAACTCTACTGGAACATCCTGCAAGATAGACAAACCCAAGAACTGAACGATTTATTTTATTTCGTTGACGGTAATCTGGCCGGCTATCTGGCCATTTTTACGTTTGAAGCAGACGAAGCAGAGATAAGCGTCACGGTACATCCCAAATATCGCGGGCAGGGTATCTATAAAAAATTAGTGGCAGAAGCTTTGTTAGAGTTAAAACAACGTCGCATTTCCAAGTGTCTGTGTATTTGTCCCCAAGGTTCTTTCATTAACAAAACCTATCTCGCCTCATCACAACCTCACTATATATTCTCACAAATAGAAATGAGAACAACAGAAATCCCAGTTTTTGAAGGGTTGCCCGACATCTCATTACGTTTGGCAGAAGGGGGTGATTTACCTTTGATCGCTAAAATAGGTGCGACTGCATTTAAAGCATCGTTTAACGAAACCTTGCAACGATTCACAGAGAACATGAAAGAGAAGAATCGAAAAA
>JBIIEG010000076.1:0-5273 GCA_044237955.1 Gammaproteobacteria bacterium | reverse complement strand
AAATATCTTTCAATTTATTTTGAATCAAGGGTTGTATTGTGCTGGCTGTGCGGTGTCGCTCACTCCATGGTTTCAATACACCGCCGGCAATACTCGTATTTAATCCATTCACACCATCCAATTGAAAAACGTGATCTACTTCTGGAAAGCTTGCAAATGTTTCATATACTTGACGGGAATATAGTTGTGTTTGCTGCAACGTTGCATTCGGTGACGTTGTCGCCATAGAAATGACGATACCTTGATCTTCTTGCGGCGCCAATTCTGAACTGGCAGAAGCATATAGAAAATAAATACTGCCAATGATAATCGCTGCAAATAAAGCGATCACACCTAAATAATTCAGTGAGCGGGTTAAAATACGGCTATAAAAAGAAGTCAATCGCTCAAACTGACGATCGATAAAAAACACCAGTCGATTTTTTTTATCATTATTTTTTGAATCATGATTGACTGTTTTAAGAAACTTGGCACACATCATCGGTGACAATGTTAAAGCAATGATCGCTGAAATCGTCACAGCGCCTGCTAATGTGAAAGCAAACTCGGTAAATAATGCGCCCGTCAAACCACCCATAAATCCGATAGGGACATAAACGGCAACCAACACAACTGTGATTGCGATAATTGGATTCGCTAACTCACGAGCACCCTGCAATGCGGCATCAATTTTTGACATGCCCGCTTCAATATGACGATGAATATTTTCGACGACAATAATCGCATCATCGACGACCAGACCAATACCCAACACCAATGCCAATAACGTGAGCAAATTGATGGAATAACCCATGGCCAACATCACCGCGAATGCACCAATCAGCGATAACGGTATTGTCACCACAGGAATAATGACTGAACGAAACGAACCTAAAAATAGAAAAATCACAAGTGTTACGATCACAATCGCTTCTAACAAAGAACGCTCCACTTCGTGAATCGCATTGTTCACATATTTCGTGGCGTCATAAACAATGTTGGCACTCAAACCTTGTGGCAACTGCGTCTCTATCTCAGGAAATACGCTTCTGACCCGGTCAATCACGGTCAGTAAGTTAGCAGTAGGAGCCGCTTTAATGCCGATATACACAGCCGATTTCCCATCAAAACGCACACTCATGTCATAGAAATCAGAACCCAGCTCGACCTTCGCCACATCCTCTAAACGCACAATGGCGCCATTTTTAGACTCTATAATTAAACGACGAAACTCATCTACACTACTCAAACCTGTATTCGCAATCAGGCTGTAGGTCATCATGCTGCCTTCGGTGCGACCTGCTGCTGAAATAAAATTATTCGCGGCCAACGCACGACTCACATCCACTGCAGTCATATCCAGCGCTGCTAATTTCAGCGGATCTAACCACACACGTATCGCAAACTGTCGCTTGCCTAAAATTTCCGCCTTTTGCACACCCTCCACCGCCTGCAATTTCGGCTGGACGATACGAATCAAATAATCCGTAATTTTATTCGCTGGAAGCTGACTGCTATAAAAACCGATGTACATAGAATTGATCGAATCGCCTACTTCTACGGATAAAACAGGGGGGCTCGCGTCGGTAGGTAATTGATTGAGAACTGAATTTACTTTGGTTGTGATTTCAGTCAGCGCTTTATTAGGGTCATAATTCAAACGCAAATTGGCTTGAATCAAGCTGGAACCCGCTGCGCTGTTAGAGGTCATATAATCAATACCATTCGCCTGTGCAATGGCATTTTCTAAAGGCGTCGTGATAAAACCAGCCATGACCGCAGGGTCTGCACCCACATACGCTGTACTCACAGAAATGACCGCATTTTGCGTTTCTGGATATTCACGCACCGGCAATAAACCCATGGATCGTAAACCTAATACGAGAATCAACAGACTCACCACAGTTGCCAATACGGGGCGTTTAATAAAAATATCGGTAATGTTCATAGGTTATCTTCCGTAATTCTGCAAAGAATATGCATCCGGTGCTTTGTCAGTCTGAAATTTAGGGGTCTTTAGTTTTTGGATCAAACGAGCCATGCCTGCATTCGAGTGAGAGACAGAAGACAAAGACCCCTAAATTTTAGACTGACAAAGCACTAAGCATAAGCAAACCTTCTAAAAACAGGGGTTACTATTTTTCATTGATCCTGCAGAGCGACTGTAAGTCACAATAACGACAGGTTTTCCCTAAATGCTTAGGATCTACCTTGGCATGCCCTTTTTGAAAATCCAGAGCAAGATGGGTTAGCGTTCGCTGCATGTCTGTAAAAAAAGCGTTCCAAGTATACAATAATGATACAGATAACTTATGCTCAGTGATCGTTTGGATACCCGGGATATCACACTCTTTCTCGCTAATACCTGAAAATTGAAGTCTATCCGCTGAAATTTGCGCAAAAGCCAATGCCTCTATCGGATGTTCGCATGCCACCCCATACAAAGGCAACTGGGGATCATCAGGACGCGCGCCAAACCAATCTGCAGGACTATATGCGCCGGTTTTATAATCGATCACCACACGCGTACCATCTTCCAATTCATCTTCTCGATCCACACGCAGCTTAAGCGACAACCCAGCAAACTGTATAGCTTGTTCAGACTCTAATCCCACTACACGAAAAGCGGGACGCTGTCTTTCCAGCGCCAACCATGCCATCACTTGTTTCACCAAACGCTGCTGTTCAAGCACTATAAAACGCGGCTTCAATGTCAAAAAACGTTTTGTGGCAGTAGCATTTAAAACCTCATTCACGATAGGCTCTAAAAATTGACGTAACGCATCGTTATCGTATTGACACAACGTCTGATGATCGCCCAACTTCCGCCACACTTTTTCTAAAATCGCATGCAAACAAGTACCGCGCTCTTGCGGCGTCATGCTGAATGCCGACAATGGCATACTCGCAGCACCCAATCGTATGCGCGCAAACGCCTGAAAAGGACAAGCCGCTTGATACTTAAATAGACTCGCACCACCACGCAACACCTCTTCTTTCTGCAAGGCAGGCGCATCATCATCCACAATATATTCCAATGCCTGCGTATCAATGACAGCTTCTTGATTCACACTAAAATTAAACTGCTGACAAAATTCCGCCAACGACATTTCTGGCATATCAACAATCAATGCGCTAGGTCGTTGCGCTTGATCTTCTTTTTGTAAGGCATGACTAAACATCACCGTCTTTGCGCTTTGACAAAAATGTTGCGTTAAAACACGACTATAAGCCAACTCACGCTCCGCTGACGCGTGCGGCATATTGCGCTCACGCTGCAATGCAAACGGAATAAAAGGATTCACAGCAGCACTGCTCGGCCAACGCGCTTGGGTCATACCTGAAACCCACAAACCCGCAAACGACAAACCAACCGCCTCCAATAATCCCAATACCTGCACAGACGCTTTATCTGTTTTTGGCTGAAATACAGTGCTTTGCGCTAACTGATAGAGATGATCGAGCGCTTGATGTCGCGACAAAGGTTTCTCCAGCACCGCATCTAAATGACTCAACTCTTCCAACAACAAATACCAACGTTGAACCTGTTGATATTCAGTGCTGTTTAGCGTGCGTTCGCCTGGCCATCCCATACATTGCAATTGTTCCGCAAAATACTGACTCCATGCGTAGGCGCTTTGCGTATTATTTTTTGTATGATAATGCGAAAAATACTCTTCACATCGCGCTGACCAGATCAGACAACCGCCTTGGTTTTTCGCAATATACTGCATACTTTGCCAAACTATTTTTGGCTCTAATGTTTTACGCAACTGACTATCCAAATCCGCACGCGCTATAAACTCTTGCTCTGCACCTGCTAAAAATGGCGATCTTAATAAACGACTGAGCAATGTCATATCAAGCACGAAAGTGCCTAGTTTTAAAATATCAAAAGCGCTTTGAATCAGCGGGAAATGTGTCAGTGGAAAGCCACCGGATATATTAAATAGCGCACCAGACGAAAAAGTCTGATTAAAAATACGCTCAACGATATGACGCTTAGCTGTTAAATCAGGCACGACACAACCAATCAACAAATCAGGATTTTCAAACTGCATTTGATAAGCCCATTGCGCCATCGCCTGCAATTCTAATTCTTCACTGTCGAGACTGATTCTTTGTATGTTCTGCTTTTCTATTTTTGGAGCGTGATAATGTTTTAAATCACACTGCGTAGATAATAACGAAAAAAATCGACTCACCTGTGCAGACACTTCTTCAAAACCAGCCAAGGTGATTTGCGCGGACAATACAAGTTTTTGAGCGCCAACAGCAGCAATCACCTTCTGTGCACACGTATTAAAATCTATGCTGTTTTTTTCGCGGCAATGTTGTTCAAATGCAGCAGCCCAGCCAAAAAACACCCTCACCTCTTGTGAGTCTGCAGAAGCCAATAAATGCAGCGGTGTTTCTGACTCCTTCAACAAACGCCAGGCAGACTGTGCTGTTTTTGCCAAACTATGCGCCGACAAAAAAACCAACTCCGGATGCGCATCCATTGCATTCGTAATAATATTTTCCCACAGTGCCAATTCCTGATACTCGCTTAAGACAAATTGCGTTGCATCAGGCAATGTACGATAAGCGCGTAAAATCCAGTGTTTGAACGATAAACAGTCTAGAGATTCCCATACCGTTTTACCTGCTGTTCGCTGTGCTTGATCGTGCTGCTCACGAAAATACAACGCAAGACGCTGATTGGCGGTAATCCAGGTGGAAGAAAGGGGTGGGGTTTTTGATAACATGTTCGGTGCGTTGCGATGAAGCGATGGGAACAAATTCTACTTGTTTTTCACTGAGTCTGCCTTAGTCTGGTTTTGGCTTGCATGTACAAGCATTGACCCATATTTACTGATGGCGGAAGCGTCCCAAAGGACTGGCACCGTTTCAATTTAATTTTGAGCGATGTTTAGTTTTTGGATCGAACGAGTCATGCCCGCATTCGAGTGAGAGACAGAAACTAAACATCGCTCAAAATTAAATTGAAACGGTGCTGGCATCTAAAATCCGGCTTATGTAGAATGGCCCTCCCATCGAAACTCTAAAACCCCATCCCCCGCGGACTGTTTTAAACCCCATGGGCCGTTAGCTCAGTTGGTAGAGCAGTTGACTCTTAATCAATAGGTCGTTGGTTCGATCCCAACACGGCCCACCAGTCTGGATAAGGGTTTCTTGGTTTTAACCTCCTCTTTGTAAAATCTCATGTAGAAGCTATGTAGAAGTTTTGGTGTTAAAAATCCCCAATCCCCCTTTCTATTGCTTTTATCTTCCCCCACATCATTTACGCCTCC
>JBIIEG010000075.1:0-5355 GCA_044237955.1 Gammaproteobacteria bacterium | reverse complement strand
GAAAGGTGCTTTATACATAATATAAAAATAAAGCAATCAGGCATGTCGCTGGTAGAAGTCATGTTAGCTTCCGCATTCGGATTGTTTCTCATCCTTGGTTTTATTCAGATTTATTTAAGCGTACAGAAAACATTTAATCTGCAGCAGGAAATTATCGGCATCCAGGAAAGCGGGCGTTTTGCAGTACATTTTTTAGATGAACGAATCCGTATGGCAGGTTATGCCCACTGCGACACTAAAGATGATTTTATAAATGCTGATTTAGCCATACGAGGTTATGGAAAAAATTTGCCCGATTTTTTAAATGGCACTGGTGTTAAAAAAGGAACAGATACGGTAGTGATCGGAGAATGTGTTGCGCGTAATGGAAAAAATAAATTTGAGCAAGTCGCGTTATTTGTAAGTGCCACCACCAGAAAAAATAAATGGGGCAAAACAATATATGCGTTGTATGAAAAATCAATGACAAGCGATAAGCGTGAATTGGTGTCTGGTATGGAAGATATGAGAATCAGTTATGGTGTTGTGAATGAAGTAACCGATACAGATATTTTTGATTATTTAACGGCGGATAAAGTACAAGATTGGAAAAAAGTACGCGCTGTGAGCATTGGATTATTGATCAGTACAGAATTACCCGTACTTATTAAGCCTGAAGCTTATGAATTTGCAGGCACAAAACTACCTGCAGATCGGTTTTTGCGTCGCGAGTGGCATACTTATATAGCACTTCGAGAATTAAGCTAATGGTGGTTACTAATCAGAACGGCATGGCATTAGTCACCGCTTTGTTATACATGCTTGTGATTACTTTCTTAGTTGTCTGTGCTTTTTCAACAAGTGCATTACAGACAAAAATCAGTGCACATTTTAATGAAGAGAAACAGGCCTTTGAATATGCAGAGTCCGCTTTATTAGCGGGGGAGGAAAAAATAAATCCTGATGAAAAAGAAGGCCGTGGAAATATCGACACGCATGCCCGCTATACATTTCGCCGATGGATAAGTTCTCAGTGTGGTCTTTTTTATCAGGTCGATGCGATGGGAATGATAAGGGCTAAAGTACATTTACAAAGTATTTTTATTTTTCCATACAGAGGAGAAAATCCTTGTAAGGACCCTACATTGAAAGCACGCCGGGTGGTGTGGCAGCAGATAAATGGATAAGAATTCTGCAGGCCCATTAAAAATTGAACAATATAATAAGGAACAAGTATGACAAAAACCGTAGTGCCAAACCCACACGATCGTTTCTTTCGCAGCTCTTTAAGCGACCCTAGAGTCGCCAGAGAATTTATGGAAGCTCATCTGCCAGAACACATCAAAGCATTGATTGATTTGAACACGTTAGAGATGTGTCCAGGGACTTTCGTAGATGAAACATTGCAGCTGCATCTTTCCGATGTGTTGTTTTCATTAAAATGGGCGAGTGGAAAGCTGGGCTACATATACACACTGCTGGAACACCAAAGTAAGCCTCATCGCTTGATGCCATTCAGAAAGCTGCAGTACAGCGTCAAGATCATGGACCAGCATTACAAGGGACACCAAGAACTACCCATTGTTTATACGCTCGTGATCTATCACGGTGATAGGAAGTATCCTTATTCTACAGACTTATTTGACCTGTTTGGCGAGCACAAAAACCTGGCTAAAAAAACCTTACTAGAACCTTTTGATTTGCTAGACTTATCTCAAATACCAGATGAAGATTTGAAGCAAAAAATCTGGTCTGGTATGATGGAATTATCACTAAAGCACATCTCTGAACGAAATTTAGTGCCATTTGTAGAAAGCGTGATTAAGCTGATTCGACAAATTGAACAAGAAGGTGGCGCTGAATACATTAGGACAATATTTTACTATTTCTTTCTCGTAGGCGAAGTGAAAAACACAGAAGCGTTGAAGCATGTCATCCACGATCAGTTATCACCTAAATTGGAGAAAAACATCATGACCATTGCAGAACAGTTTAAAGAACAAGGCCGTCAAGAAGCCATGGCCATTGCACAGCAGTGGAAAGAGGAAGCACTGCAGATAGGGGAGCAAAAAGGCAAACAAGAAGGCCGTCAAGAAGCCATGCAAGAATTTGCATCACGCCTGTTAAAAGAAAACATGTTGGATGACAAAATTGCTGCTTTAACAGGTTTGCCGCTTGATGCTATTCGGGCGTTGAGAACGAAAAAAACTACGCACTGATGTAAACTGATCTTATATACCGCTCGCCTTTCAAGACGCTGGTTTCTGTTAAGGCATTGTCCCGCAAAAAAGTGCGGGATCTGTTTGGGTGGCGAGTGGTATTTCTATTTGAATTTAAGGGGTAAGCAAAACCTTCCCCCTTAAAAAACCCCCTGGTTTTGTATTAGAACTTGAAGATACAAAACCAGTATCTTCAAGTTGAATGGGTATAAAGTACTTTTATTTTTTTGCACAGAAGAGAAGTCCATTTTCTTCAAAATTTTATCCATACTTCCTTGCTGGTTTAAGACCCCGACCTTTAGGTCGGAAGGAGCGCCTGCTGCGAACGAAGTGATGCAGCTTTATAGGTGCGGATTTGGGAGGGGTTCATTAGCCCGCAGGGATTCCTTCGTTGACTCTTAAAAATTCATAACTGGGGTTTGCGATAGAATCACCCAAACTTTTCCACCACAAATAAGGAGTTTTTATGCCAGGACAAACCCTCTCCATTCGTACTACCGACAACGAATCTTTTTCAGGTTATTTAGCCACAGCCAAAGAAGGCAAGTGTCCTGGTATCGTATTAGTGCAAGAAATATTTGGTGTGAATAAAGGAATATGCGAGGCAGCAGATCGCTTTGCAAAAGATGGCTATACCGTTTTAGCACCTGATTTATTCTGGCGTTTTAAACCCAATATAGCGTTGACTGACAAAGGGCAGGATTTAGAAGAAGCGTTTGATTATTACCATCGTTTTAATGTGGACCAAGGCGTCAGTGATTTAGGGCAAGCGGTTAAAACATTGCGTCAGCATCCTAATTGCAATGGGAAAGTTGTGATTATAGGGTTTTGTTTAGGTGGAAAATTGGCTTATTTAACAGCAGCACATCACGCAGTGAATGCAGCCGTTGCTTTTTATGGCGGTGGTATTGCAGATCATTTGAACTTAGCTAAAAAGATCAGTTGCCCACTGTTAATGCACTTTGGCGATCAGGATGAAATGATGCCTGCTGAACAAATCGATGCAATTCGCGCGGCTTTTGCAAATCGCATCGACGTGGAAATTGAGACTTATCCGGGTGTGGGACACGCATTTTATAATCACACGCGTTCTTCTTATAACGCATCAGCAGCAGCGTTGGCACATCAGAAAACGCTGCGCTTTTTAAAGCAGTTTCTTTTGAGCTGATCTTATCGTCTCAGATGCTTTTTTAGCATTTCTAGAGCCGTCTCTTCAGTCAGCGGCTTAATCAAAAAGTCATCCATGCGAGTATCCAGGCAAGTGACTTTTACATGCTCGCCTTCATGTGTGGTCAGTGCGATGATAGGGATACGTTGATCTGGATGTGATTTTGATTCGGCATTACGAATGGTTTCAGTTGTGCTGAAGCCATCGATGTCTGGCAGTCCTAAGTCCATAAAAATCAAATCGTAATGTTCTTGTGCGACGAGGTTGACAGCTTCTTTGCCATTCTTAACTGCATGCACTTCACAACCTATGTTGCGCAATATAACAGAAGCCATTTTCTGGGCGATCTGAGCGTCTTCTACGAGTAGAATTTTATATTTAGGAGTATTCATCTTATCTGTTCGCCTTATGCTCCAACACTTTTTTCAGCTGCCTTTTTCTTCGGCATATAAAGATCTGTAATCGTACCTTCAAAAATCTCAGCCGCCATCATTACACTTTCAGAGACTGTAGGGTGTGGATGAATCGTCAAAGCAATGTCCTCCACATCACAACCCATTTCAATCGCAAGCGCTAACTCACTGATAAGCTCGCCTGCATTCACACCGACAATGCCCGCACCGATAATGCGATGCGTTTTTTCATCGAACAATAATTGTGTCAAGCCCTCGCTGCGCTCTTGTGCTAATGCACGGCCTGATGCCATCCAAGGGAAAACGCTTTTGCCATAGTGCAGACCTTGTTCTTTGGCTTCACGTTCTGTTAAACCCACCCATGCAATTTCAGGATCGGTATACGCCACAGAAGGAATACATTTGGGATCGAAGTAATGTTTCAAACCGCTGATGACTTCTGCTGCAACGCGTCCTTCTGCAACCGCTTTATGCGCTAACATGGGATTACCAATGACGTCTCCAATCGCATAAATATGCGGTACTGCTGTACGCAGTTGTTTATCTGCTGCGATAAAACCACGCGCATCGACGGTTAAGCCTGCTTTGTCTGCAGCGATTAAATCGCCATTAGGGCGACGTCCCACTGCCACTAAAATACGATCAAAATGCTCGGGTTTTGCAGGGGCGTTTTCACCTTCAAAGGTCACATACAAACCATCTTTTTTAGCCTCTACTTGGGTGACTTTGGTTTTGAGCCAAATGTTTTCATAACGTTTTTGGATACGTTTATGTAAAGGGGTGACGAGGTCTTTATCAGCGCCTGGAATTAGTTGATCCATAAATTCCACCACGTTAATTTGCATGCCGAGGGCTGCATAAACAGTGGCCATTTCCAAACCAATAATGCCGCCACCGATCACCAATAAACGACCTTTGGTTTCAGATAATTCCAAAGCGCCCGTGGAATCAATAATGCGGGGATCTTCAGGCATAAAAGGTAGTTTCACAGGTCTGGAACCGACAGCAATAATGGCTTGCTTGAAGTTGATCAAACTTGTTTTTTTATCGTTGCCTGTGACTTTGATTTGAGTAGGGGATACAAATTCAGCATGACCATTGATCACAGTGACTTTGCGTTGTTTGGCGAGCATTTTTAATCCGCCTGTTAATTTGCTCACAACTTTGGCTTTCCATCCGCGTAATTTATCAAGATCAATTTTGGGTGTGCCAAAACTCACACCAATCTCCGCTGCGTCATGTGATTCATCGATTACTTTTGCGGCATGCAATAATGCTTTGGAAGGAATGCAACCAACATTCAAACAAACGCCGCCGAGTGTGTCGTAGCGTTCGATGAGCACAACTTCCTGACCTAGATCTGCTGCGCGAAATGCGGCGGAATATCCACCAGGGCCGCTACCGATTACTACAAGTTGAGTTGCTATTTCTGTGGTCATGATTTTTCCTTAAGTTGTTTTTTTTGTAACTCCCCAGGTAATTTAAAGAGCATATATCTATCAACGCAAACACGTCGTGAATACATCCATGTAGACTCTCCAAAAACATCCATGTTTTTGAAGGTTTGCTTATGATA
>JBIIEG010000116.1:0-3759 GCA_044237955.1 Gammaproteobacteria bacterium | reverse complement strand
ATAAAGAGTTGGCAACACGTCTGATGAATGAAAATGCACTGCTACCTAATCCCAAAACATCCGAAGCTGTGATGCAAGAAGCATTGGTTGTTTCCGCTTTAGAAAGCGCTCAATTGGCACAAGCGTTAGGATTGGGCCCCGATAAAATTGTGCTGTCTTGTAAAGTCAGTCAGGTACAAGCATTGATTGATGTATATCGTGAACTGGCAAAACGCAGTGATTTAGCATTGCATCTCGGATTAACAGAAGCCGGCATGGGTTCTAAAGGGATTGTTGCATCGAGTGTTGCGATGGGCGTTTTATTGCAAGAAGGTATTGGCGATACCATTCGCACTTCATTAACACCAGAGCCAGGCGGAGATCGCACCAATGAAGTGATCGTGTCACAGCAGATTTTACAGACAATGGGCCTGCGCGCATTTATGCCGATGGTTACAGCTTGTCCGGGTTGTGGTCGTACCACCAGCGTTTTTTTCCGCGAATTAGCCGATCAAATTCAAACTTATTTGCGCGAGCAAATGCCAAAATGGCGCGGTCAATATGTCGGTGTAGAGCGCATGACGGTTGCGGTGATGGGTTGCGTGGTGAACGGACCTGGTGAAAGTAAACATGCAAATATTGGTATTAGTTTGCCAGGCACAGGTGAAGAACCTACAGCGCCTGTATTTATTGATGGCGAAAAAGCGATGACGTTGCGCGGTGCTAATATTGCTGCTGAATTTATTCAGTTGGTAGAGCAGTATGTGGTGACTCGCTACAAAGAAGTGACCTAGGCAATGTATACCCATTCAACTTGAAGATACAAAACCAGTATCTTCAAGTTGAATGGGTATAGCATATTTTTGCTTTTTTTCTCCTCTCCCTTTTTTGGGAGACGGTAATTATTAAAAAAATAAAACTGAGGTTAGGTACTCCAAAAATGATTTCAAATGAAATGGCTCATGACAATAAGCCTGTGCTTAGGTGTCAGGATGCCAAGACAGTTTCTCTGTTGTTTGAAGAATGCGTGCAAAACTATGGCGATCAGATTGCGGTATACGCCAATCATGAACAGATGACTTATTCTGAGTTAAATGCCAAATCAAATATCCTCGCTCATTATTTACAGCAGTGCGGTGTTGCTAAAAATACCTTAATTGCACTTTATTTAGATCGTTCTATTGCGTTTATGATAGGCATGCTAGCTATTGTAAAAGCAGGCGCTGCTTACCTTCCTTTGGATATAGATGAACCCATCAATAGAACCAAACGCATTTTTCAAGACAGCAACCCTGTTTATATATTCACACGCAGCGCTTCACTTTCTGTTTTATGTGAAACAGAGTTTGACACCAAAACAAATGTATTAAATCTAGATACTTTCTTTCAAGAACACGAACAAGGGAATAACCACAATCCCATCAGTATAAATTCTGCGAATGATCTTGTTTGTGTTATCTATACCTCCGGTTCAACAGGCACGCCGAAAGGATGCATGATTCCACATCGCGGCGTGGTGAATTTAGTAAAAGATACGAACTACATTCAAATTACGCCGGCAGATCGCATGACACAAATAGCAAATGCCGCTTTTGATGCGATGACATTTGAAGTGTGGGGGGCTTTGTTAAATGGTGCCAGCCTTTATATTGTTCAAAAATCGCAGTTACTCTCTATTCCTGATTTTTCTGATTTTTTGAAAAATAACCATATCAGTGTCGCAATTTTGACAGCGGCCTTTTTAAATTTAGTGGTTAAATCTAGCCCAGATGCTTTTGATAATTTGAGATATCTCATGTCTTGTGGCGAGAAAGCAAATCCCGCCATCATCACCCTACTTCTTGAGAGAAAAGAAAAATATAAATTATCTGCGCTAGATTTGATGAATGGGTATGGTCCAACAGAGTGCACAACCTTTGCAACCACATTTAAAATTGAAAATAAGCATCTCATAGAAAAAACGGTTCCAATTGGAAGTCCTATTTCTAACATCAAAACATATATTCTTGATGAAAATAGTTGCCCCGTTTCTCCAGGGGAAACGGCTGAATTATATTTAAGCGGTGAAGGTGTGGGGTTAGGGTACTTAAATAATTCGACAGAAACAGCAAAAAAGTTTGTTCAAGCGCCGTGGAATGACAAAGAAATACTCTATAAAACGGGTGATCTCGTTTATTACGATCCTGCGGTAGGTATCGTATTTGTGGATAGGATAGATAATGCGCAAGTAAAAATTCGTGGTTTCAGCGTAGCGCTTGCTGAAATTGAATCCTGTTTTATGCAATATGCCGGCGTTAACCAAGCATCTGTTTTGGTGAAAAAAGATATATCCCTGGGTAAGTCTCTCATTGCCTATGTTAGTTTCTGTCAAAATGCGCAGGTTGATTTTTTAGCGTTTCATCAGTATCTAAAAGAAAATTTACCTTTCTATATGTTGCCTCCCAAGATTATTCAACTCCCCACTATTCCCCTGACGGCAAATGGCAAAATAGATCAAAAATTATTAGCCCATTTGCATGGGTTGGATATCTTATCTTCTTTTAAGCAAGTAAAACCCGTTACGCCTATTGAACAGCAGATTGTAAAAGTACTCTGTGAAATATTACATATTTCCTCTGTCAGCACGATACAAAATTTTTTTGATCTGGGACTCAATTCGCTGAGGGTAGCCGAACTATGTGTGGAATTAAATGTACGGTTAGAGATCACAGAAAAAATTAAAATTTCAGATATCTTTGAGCATCATACGGTGCAATTATTGGCAAAATATATTGGCTCTAAGGGAAGCGCGCATTTTTCAGTATTGAATGTCGCGATGAATAGAGCAGACCTACAAAGAAAGCAAATAATGGCTAGAAGGAAATAGCATGGCATTTGATAATAAAGCGGATCAAAAAGAGGTGTGCGCAACAGATATCGCCGTGGTTGGGATGTCCGGTCGATTCCCGGGTGCTGAGAATATAGAAATATTTTGGAACAACCTTGTCCAAGGTGTCGAAACGATACAACAATTCACAGAAGAAGAACTGCGGCTGGCGGGAGAGTCAGCGGCACTATTACGTAATCCAGACTATGTCCGCGCAAAAGGTATTTTAAAAGACATTGATTTGTTTGATGCTAATTTTTTTGGCTATAGCGCATACGATGCAAAGCTCACAGATCCACAGCACAGATTGTTTTTAGCATGTGCATGGGAAGCCTTAGAGTCCGCAGGCTATGTCCCTGAAAAATACAGCGGATTAATCGCCGTCTATGCCAGCATGGCGGATAGCCTATATCTACAAAAAAATTTATTGAAAAATAAGGCAGTTTTGCACTCATGCGATCGGCTCCAAACCCGCATTGCGACAAGCATAGGTTTTTTAAGCACGCAGCTTTCTTATCGACTTAATTTAAAAGGCCCGAGTGTGAATATAGCGACGGGCTGTTCTTCTGCATTGGTTGCGATAGCCACTGCCTGCAAAGGGCTTGTTGACTATGATTGCGACATCGCCATTGCAGGGGCTGTGGCAATTTCTGTGCCCCAAAAACGGGGATATCTTTTCCAGCAAGGTGGCATTGATTCACCAGATGGGCATTGCAGGGCATTTGATGAAGACGCGCAAGGAACCGTGTTTAGCAATGGCTTAGGCGTCGTGATTTTAAAACGATTACAGGATGCCATCGCGGATGGAGATTCTATTCACGCAATTGTGAAGGGCTGGCATGTGAATAATGATGGCGCCAGTAAGGTTGGATTTTCGGCACCAAGTGTGGAAGGCCAGGCCAGATGCGTTGCAT
>JBIIEG010000074.1:0-5400 GCA_044237955.1 Gammaproteobacteria bacterium | reverse complement strand
GCTTTTTGGAAGGAGCGCCAGTATAAAGCAAGGCTTTATTACATTGCAATTGTAGGTTGGGCTGAATTGGTTTCTATGAAGCCCAACATATGCATGTCGAGCTTCTGTGTTGGGCTTCATACAAACCATTCAGCCCAACCTACATATCTGAACAGACTTTGGCACTACGGTAATTTCAGCACCATTTTTTTGCTAGCATGCGGTTTTAACAGCCCCAAAGACCGCCATGCAAGCACAGCATCCTTCTTCATCTCCTCATCTTAACGACCCTTTCCTCAGCACGCTTTCAACAGCAGGCTTACTGCAACCCCACGAAATTTCACAGTTATCACATCAAGCGAAAGAAGCAAAATCATCCACCATCGCTTTTTTAATTCAGCAGCAAAAACTCTCTTCAAAAATTATCGCAACAGCATTAGCAAAATATTTAAAATTAGAATTTTTTGATCTCACACAATTTAATCCAACGATTGCTGCCACAGAATTGATCGACGAAACATTTATCCGCCAACATCGCGTATTGCCCTTGTTTATTAAGGATCAAGAAATGTATCTGGCCATCAGTGAACCTACATATTTAGATTGTATGGGCGAAGTAAAATTCCATACCGATTTAAGTGTACGACCCGTAGTGGTTGAATGGGACAAACTCACCCGTTTAATCAACAGCACACTGAGCGAATCTCAATATCGTTTAGCCTCACAATTTTCATTAGCTGAAAATGATGATCGCATCATCTCGTGGGTAGAGAAAATGCTGCACGATGCCATACAAAAAAGCGCTTCTGATATTCATATTGAACCCTATAAAACAGCCTATCGTATTCGTTTTCGCCTAGATGGTATTTTGCATAAAATCACACAATTACCTTTAGATATAGGGCAGCGTGTAGTAGCTCGCTTAAAAATTATGTCACGTTTAGACATGGCAGAACGCCGTTTGCCGCAAGATGGACGATTTTCTGTAGATCTTCCCTCTCAAGAAAATAAGGACTGCCGCATCAGCGTTTGTCCTACACTCTTTGGAGAAAAAATAGTCGTTCGCATTTTAGATGCAGGCAAAGTATCGCTAGATATAGATGATTTAGGTTTAGAAAAAAATCAAAAAAAAATATTTTTACAAACAATCAAAAAACCGCAAGGCATGATATTAGTCACAGGTCCAACCGGTAGCGGAAAAACCGTGACTTTATATACGGCATTAAATTTCTTAAACAACTTAGAAAAAAATATTTGTACGGTAGAAGACCCTGTGGAAATCACTTTGCCGGGCATCAATCAAATTCATGTTGATCTGAAAATACAACTGACTTTTTCAAAAGTATTGCGAAGTTTTTTGCGTCAAGATCCAGATATTTTAATGGTCGGTGAAATCAGAGATCAAGAAACGGCAGAAACTGCTATAAAAGCCGCACAAACAGGACACTTAGTGCTCTCTACATTACACACTAACAGCGCGGTAGAGACACTGTCACGACTTGCCATGCTGGGCGTTTCTGCATTCAATATCGCGCACACCGTTCAACTGATTATTGCACAACGTCTAGTGCGTAAATTATGCCCGTATTGCAAACGCCTTAAATCAGATGTAATGCAGGGTTATGAACGCGTCGGGTGTGATGAATGTACTCAAGGCTACAAAGGCAGAGTTGCCGTATTTGAATGTCTGTTTCTATCGCCAGATATTTGTGCATTGGTTGTGCAAGGAAAGTCGGCTCAAGAAATATCAGAGGCCGCAAAAAGTGCAGGAATGCTGGGCTTGCATGAAGCTGCATTAAACAAAGTATCGGCTGGTGTTACAACGCTAGAAGAAATACAGCGAGTAGTTTACGCATGAAGCAAGATAAAAAATTTATCTGGCAGGGCATTGATGCCAACGGATTTAAAATAACAGGAGAAATTGAAGCCGATCATATACAAGCAGCCAAAATAAAAATCACCAGTCAAAAAATTACCTTATTAAAAATAACCAGAAAGTTTGAGCTAGGGCTGTGGTCTTCGAAAAATAAAATCAAAGACATTGATATTACAGAATGGAGCGTTGAGTTTTATACACTTATTTCTTCCGGTGTGCCTTTAGCGAATGCGTTGGGCATTATGGCTGATAGTGCCAGAAAATCCAGCATGAAAAACATGACGAATGCCATTAAAAAACAAGTAGAAAGCGGTTGTTTTTTAAGCGAATCGATTAGATCGCACGAACGTTATTTTGGCGCACTTTTTTGTAACTTAATCCATGCCGGAGAACATGCGGGCATGCTCGATATGGTCTTAAAAAATCTCGCCAGTTATCGCGAAAAAATCGCAGCGCTTAAGAAGAAAATAAAAAAAGCTTTATTTTATCCTTGCGCTGTTTTGGTCGTAGCGCTTGGCGTGACGTGCGCCATGCTGATATTTGTATTGCCGCAATTTGAGCAGTTGTTTCAAGGCGTTGGCGCAGAATTACCCTTATTGACAAAAATAGTGATTCAAACGGGAGATGAACTACGCCAACATAGTGGCACAATTTTTATGATACTGACTGCAGCATTTTTTTTAGTCAAATCAGGCGTTAAGCGTTTTAAATCATGGCGAGATTTTTTTGATCGCTTTTGGATTAAATTGCCGCTGATAGGCAATGTTTTGCTGGAAGCGATTTTTGCTCGTTGTTTTCGCACCTTGTCGACAACACTTCGCGCTGGATTGCCTTTAGTAGATGCTTTGCAACTCACCGCAAATGTAACCGGCAATAGCTTTTATACGGAGGCTTTTAAACATATTTGCCAGCAAGTAAAAAATGGCCAGACATTAAATCTGTGTTTTAAAAATACAAAACTATTTCCACAGCGGGTGATACAGATGATTGCCATCGGTGAAGAGTCGGGTCGATTGGACGATATGCTCCAAAAACTCAGCAACTATTTTGAAGAACAAGTGGATTATAAAGTAGATGGCTTAAGTCAATTGCTAGAACCCGCATTGATGGTTTTTTTATGTGTAATTGTGGGTACATTAGTGATCGCCATGTATTTGCCCATTTTTCGTTTGGGATCTGTTTTGTGAAAAGGCGTGCACTATGCAAAATTTCTTTTACTCCTATTTCATATTATTTTTAATAGCCACAGGCGCAATCGGTTTCTTAGCGGGGATGCTCATCCATCAATTCACTTCTTTAATACCCGGTAAACTCGAAAAAAATTGGAAAACACAAGCTTGGCAATATCTCTACCCGAATCATGAAATACCCTCTGAAATCATAAAAGCCAAAACCATAACAACACATAAAAAATATAGTTGGCGGTTAGCATGTTTAACTGCATTTTTCTCGACACTGATTGTCTACTACTTTGGTCCCAACTGGACAACCATTGCCAATCTCGTTTTAATGTGGGGATTATTATTGCTGGCATGTATTGATTTCAAATATTGTTTACTTCCCGATTGTCTGACATTACCGTTGTTGTGGTTAGGATTGCTGTGCAATACATTTGGATTATTTACGCCCATGCAGGAGGCGATATGGGGGGCGATCATTGGTTACACAAGTCTATGGTTAATCGCAACGATCTTTAAATATTGCCGCCATAAAGAAGGATTAGGTCAGGGCGATTTTAAACTCTTAGCTGCATTCGGTGCATGGTGGGGAGTTTGTCCGCTGTTTTTTATAGTCATGATTGCTTCTTTTGTAGGCGCTGCCGTGGGTTTGATACAAATTGCGCGTGGTAGTCACAGTCTAGAAAAACCCATGCCTTTTGGTCCTTATTTAATTTTTGCGGCATTCATTGTGATGTTTTTTGGGGATTTTTTTCTATACTCTCTCACTCGTCATTGCGAACGTTTTGTGTGAAGCAATCCAAGAAAAATTTATAACATGAAAAAATCAGATATAAGCAAAAACACATTGCCAGCCAACTCGCAAATTATTATCTACCGCAATGAAAGCGGAGAAGTGAAGCTCGACGTGCGTTTTGATGGTGATACGGTTTGGCTTGCTCAAAAAATGATGGCTGAATTGTTTGATGTGAATGTCAAAACTATCAGTGAACATTTAGGAAATATCTATCGTGAGGGTGAATTGGTAGAGAATTTAACTATCCGGAAATTCCAGACAGTTCAAACTGAAGGGATAAGGCAGGTCTCCAGAGAGATCATTTTTTATAACCTTGACGCCATTATCTCAGTTGGCTACAGGGTAAATTCCACCCGCGCCACACAATTCCGCATCTGGGCAACCAAAACCCTCAAAGAATATATTGTTAAAGGTTTTGCGCTAGATGATGAGCGGCTAAAAAATCCTGATTTGCCTTTTGATTATTTTGAGGAGCTCACTCGAAGAATTCAAGATATCCGCACATCGGAAAAAAGGTTTTATCGAAAAATTACGGATATCTATGCTTTGAGTGTAGATTATGACCCTACCGACGAAATGAGCATCAATTTTTTCAAAACAGTGCAAAATAAAATGCATTGGGCGATTACAGGAAAAACAGCAGCTGAGATTGTAGCCACAAGAGCGAATAGCAAGAAATTGAATATGGGTTTAACGCATTGGCGAGGAGACATGCCAAGAAAAGAAGATGTTGTGATCGCTAAAAATTATCTTAATGAAAAAGAATTGCTGAGCTTAAATAACCTGGTTGAGCAATATTTGATTTTTGCAGAAGGGCAGGCCATGAGAAAAATTCCAATGCAAATGAAAGATTGGATAAAAAAACTACATGGATTTTTACAATTAAATGATCGAAATATCCTGCAAGATGCAGGAAAAATATCGCATGCATTAGCAAAAGAATTAGCCGAAAATGAATATGAAAAATTTCATCAGCAGCGACTTGAGCAAAAAGTTAGCCAAGACAGTGACTTTGAAAAAATAATTGCTTTAACAGCATGCAAAGTTAAAAGTCAGCTAAAAAATTAAGTTTAAATAATCTTACAAGAGCCTCTTATTTATGCTCACCATCGGACTAACAGGCGGTATCGGCAGTGGCAAATCCACCGTAGCGGCATTATTCGCAGCAGCAGGTGTGCCCATCATCGATGCTGATGTCATCGCCAAAGAAATCTTAACCGCTGATAAAACGTGTGTCGATAAAGTAGTCGCATATTTTGGATCAGACTTATTAGATGCAACAGGTGAATTAGATCGCAGCAAATTGCGCGAATTGATTTTTTTAGATACTCAACAACGCAAATGGTTAGAGCAATTATTGCACCCGCTTATTATCGAAAAAATAAAACAACGCATAGCATCATTAAATACACCCTATTGCGTTGTCGTTATTCCATTATTAGTTGAAGTGCCGGAAACACAGCAATTAGTAAATCGTATTTTAGTGGTTGATGCCCCGGAAGAAACACAAATCGCGCGCGCATGTCAACGTGATCAATTATCCATGGAAGCTGTGAAAAAAATATTGGCAT
>JBIIEG010000073.1:0-5401 GCA_044237955.1 Gammaproteobacteria bacterium | reverse complement strand
AAACTCTGCTGGCATTTTATGTTCGATATTTGCAACTTTACTTAAAGGAACACCCTCAATCTCCCAACGATAAGGCGATTGTTGTATGCGCTTAATGGCGAGCATGATGTCTTTTTTTCCGGCCAGCGCATATTCAATGCCCGCTTTTCCAAGTGCATATGCTTGATCTACGTCCGTTTGAGAGGCGACATGACGCGCAGCGCGTTGTAAGTAATCTGACACAGCCCAATGACATTTGTGCCCTAATTCACGCTTCACCAAATGTGCAATCACCGGTGCTACGCCGCCTAATTGTGTATGTCCAAACGCGTCAACCAAATCAGAGTTAGATAAAAATTTACCGTCACGTGTTTTTAATCCTTCTGATACGACGATGGAGCAGAAGCCATTCTTTTTAACGGATTCATCAACGCGCGCTATAAAACGTCCGACTTCAAAGGGGGTCTCAGGGAATAAAATAATGTGTGGTGGATCGCCTTCTTGTTCAGCGGCAAGTCCTGCTGCTGCTGCAATCCAACCTGCATGGCGTCCCATGACTTCTAAGATAAATATCTTGGTGGATGTTGCTGCCATACAGGCAACATCCATGCTGGCTTCGCGAATAGAGACAGCAACGTATTTTGCGGCTGAGCCAAACCCAGGGCAAGAGTCTGTGAAAGGTAAATCGTTATCAATCGTTTTGGGTAACCCGATACATGTCAAAGGGTAGCCCATTTTTTCACTCATTTGTGAAATCTTATGCGTCGTATCTTGTGAGTCATTGCCACCGTTATAGAAAAAATAACCAATATTGTGCGCAGCAAATACATCGATTAAACGCTGATATTCTGCACAATTTTCTTCTAAACTTTTCAATCGATAGCGGCAGGATCCAAAAGCGCTAGCAGGGGTGTGATACAAAGCCGCGATGTTTTCATCAGATTCATACGTGGTATCAATGAGGTTTTCGGTTAACGCGCCGACGATGCCGTACTCACCTGCATACACTTTACCAATACGATCTGCATGTTTGCGGGCTGTTTGAATAACACCACAGGCAGTGGTGTTAATAACGGCTGTGGCGCCGCCTGATTGGGCATAAAATATATTTTTGAGGGTCATAGTTTCTCTCTGGTTCTTCTAGCTTGTTTTGGATCAACCAAAAGTGGGCTGTAAATTTCTACACGATCTTTATCACACAGCATGTGTGACAAAGGCACTATTTTGCCGAAAATACCTACTTTATAATAGTTTAAATCGATTGTGGGAAAATGGCTGAGTATATTGGACTGTAAGATGGCTTCTTCAACCGTTGTGTCTTCAGCAATAACACAGGGCACCAACATTTGTTTGAGCTTTGTGACACAAGCGATTTCAACCTGATATGTCATACTGTTTTAAAGATTTGTTTGGCGCGCTCACAAAACACATCAACCAATGTATTGGCCACCGTGTTAAATACTGGACCAAACATCATGCCCACCCACTTGTTAGAAAATTCAAATTCCATGTCGAGCGTGATGTGACAACCTTCGGGCGTTTCTTCAAATTGCCAAAATCCTTCCAGCTGTTCAAAAGGGCCGTCTATGAGACGCATATGAATCATCTTATTTTCCTGCAAACGATTGCGGGTGGTGAATGACTTATGCAATGCGCCTTTGGCAAATTCCAGTTGTACGTGCAATTCTTCCGGCATCTGTTCTAAGATGACGGCTGATTTACAGTAAGGCACAAACTGAGGATAATCTTCGACCTTATTGACCAATTCGAACATCTGTTGTGGAGAGTAGGGAACTATTTTTTCGCGTTTGATGGTTGGCATGTATTTTTATTGAATAACTTATGACCTGGGTCCCGTGGTTAAATCGTCCGCGGGATGACGCGTTTGCACGAGACGATGCTGAAGGCCACGTTGTGAGTTTTTGTTGTGTACAGAAATTAACTGCTGCTTAATTTACGCCATGAATACCCATAAAACAACCACCTCCAAATCAAAAACCATTGCGCTCAATAAAAAAGCCTTGCATGATTATCATATCGAGCAACGTTTTGAAGCGGGTTTGGTACTACACGGCTGGGAAGTAAAAAGCTTAAGGGCAAGTCTGGCACAACTCAAAGACAGTTACGTGGTGCTCAAAAGAAACGAGGCTTTTTTATTAAACGCACATTTTTCACCCTTGCTCAGCGCTTCTACGCATGTCTCTGCCGACCCCATGCGCTCTCGTAAACTGCTGTTGCACCAAAAAGAGTTGAGTGTACTCGTCGGTGCTGTGCAACGACAGGGCTATACACTCATCCCCCTCGCGCTATACTGGAAACACAATCGCGCCAAACTGGAATTTGCGCTCGCTAAAGGTAAAAAACTTTACGACAAGCGAGAAAGCGAAAAGAAGCGCGATTGGGAAAGAGAAAAGCAACGCATAATGAAGCCTAAATAAGCCGCATCTTCAATGCCTCCACATAACAACACTCAGCCTGCCCTCTACCGCGTAGGCACCACCATCTATCGCATCATCCAGCTATCAGTCACCTGCGCTTTACTGTTTGCATTGATTTATGGTTGGCGGTGGTTATCTGATCCAGAAGAGTTCCCAATCAGGTCCGTTAAAATTGAAGCCACGCGTGAACACGTAGACCAAAAAGCGATTCAAGCACAAGTTTTACCTTATGTGACGCAAGGATTTATACAGCTCAATGTAAACGAGATAAAAGAAAAACTGCTTGAGCTTCCCTGGATAGCCGAAGCGCGCGTAGAACGTATCTGGCCTGACACAGTGATCATCCATATTGTGGAACAAAAAGCGGTTGCCCGTTGGGGAAAAATCGGCGTTCTTAACAGCAAAGGATCTATTTTTAATCCGCCTGAAGATACCATTCCCGCAGATTTGCCGCTCTTAAACGGTCCCTATGACCAAACAGCCGCTTTGGTGAAAAACTATGAGCAAATTGCAGACATACTAAAGCCCTTGGGATTGAGCTTACATAAATTAGATATGGATGAACGACTTTCTCTGCAGCTTGAATTGAGCAACGGCACACAACTGGTATTAGGGAAAATAGATCCATTGCCTCGCTTAGAACGTTTTGCTAAGGTCTACCCCAAGATATTTGCTCAACCCAACGCGCAAGCTGTCTATGTTGATTTACGCTATGAAAATGGCTTATCCATTAAATGGCGTGCGTCTGACTCATCCACAAATTCATCCACAAAATGAGAATTTTTAACTATGGCTAATTACAGTACCAGCGAATTCAAATCCGGTTTAAAAGTCATGATGGACAATGACCCCTGCAGCATTTTAGAAAATGAATTTGTCAAACCAGGCAAAGGTCAGGCATTCAACCGCGTTAAATTACGTAATCTAAAAACCGGCCGCGTACTAGAAAGAACGTTCAAATCGGGCGATTCATTACCCGGCGCCGACATTGCCGAAACAGAAATGGAATACCTCTATAACGACGGGGAATTTTGGCACTTGATGGTGTCAGAAAATTATGAACAACATGCGCTCTCCAAAGAATTAGTCGGAGATGCTGCCAAATGGCTACAACCGCAAAGCATTTGTATCGTGATGTTGTGGAACGGCACACCTATTTCTATCGTTCCGCCTAATTTTATCACGGTAAAAGTCGTGGAAACTGAGCCTGCAGTGAAGGGGGATACGGTCAGCGGTGCGACCAAGTCAGCTACGATAGAAACAGGCGCCATCATTCGAGTACCGCTGTTTGTGGGTGAGGGCGATGTTTTGAAAGTAGATACGCGGACGGGGGACTATGTTTCGCGGACAAAGGAATAACACAACCGGGGTGTAGCTCAGCTTGGTAGAGCGCTGCTTTCGGGAAGCAGAGGCCGTAGGTTCGAATCCTATCACCCCGACCAATTTGACGATATTCCATGGACAAAGAACGTTTTTTAGAGCGCAAGACAGAATTACTTAACGCCATATCAAGGCTTGAAGAAGCATGCGCACAACCCTTTTCTTCATTTATTCGAGATGCCGTTATCCAACGTTTTGAGTTTTGCTGGGAGCTGGCTTGGAAGACGTTAAAATTAAGACTCGAACAACTGGGCGTAGAGGCACTCAACCCCCGTGACACCTATCGGGAAGCACTCAACAAAGGTTTAATTCATGATGGAAATGCTTGGAGCGAGGCTCATAAAAAACGTAATCTAACGACCCATACTTACGATGAGGCACTTGCACAGCAGGTCTATGATTATCTACTACAAGACGGAGTCACGCTGTTTCAACAACTAAAAAAAGAGGTCACTCTTTGGAAGACAGACGATTGATGTTCGGCCTATCTCAAACGATCATCACAGATATTTGCACCGTATTTGCACAATACCCCCAAATCAAAAACGTGTTGTTGTTTGGATCAAGGGCTAAAAACACTTGGAAAGATGGATCAGATATTGATTTTGCCGTTGTCGGTTCTGACTTATCTGACCGTGATTTTACAAAACTGTGGAACCAAATTGATAATTTACCCATCGTATTCAAAGTAGATTGTTTGCACTGGGATCGCCTGAACAACACCTCATTAAAAAATAAAATTCTGAAAGAAGGAAAAGAATTTTATCCGCTGCTTTACCTCACCGCATAAACTTTTATTTTTTCTTTCAAAGATATTGCTTTAAATTGGCGATACATTGATCACTCAGTCGCCGAAGGGCTTCTTTAGTATTCCAAGCAATGTGTGGTGTCACAAAAACGATGCTGGTTTACATTAAGGCCTTGTCCCGCAAAAAAGTGCGGGATATGTTTGGGTGGCGAGCGGTATAGAGCGTTTATTGTGCTGTATACCCACCATCAACAGCATAAGTGGCGCCCGTGATAAAACTGGCCTCATCGCTGCAAAGAAAATAAATTACATTGGCTACTTCTTTGGGTTTTCCTATTCTACCTAAAGGCTGTTCTTTGGCTTCAGCCATATGCGCTCTTTCAATCTCTTCTCCCGCGCGTTGACAATAATTTTCAACCGCGCGACGGTAAAGCGGTGTATCAATGCTGCCAGGCGCTACAATATTTGATCTGATGCCATGCTCAGCATAATCAAGCGCCGTTGTTTTAGCCAGACTGCCTAACGCGGTTTTGGTTGCGCCATAGATAGCGGAATTTCGCTTAGCAATCAGTGTTTGATCAGAACCTACAAAAACAATCGCGCCTTTTTTTTGAGGTATCATAAATGGCAATATCGATTGCGTGAGAAAAAATGCGCTTTTGAAATTGATATCCCACACACGCTGATAATCCGCTTCTGTGGTCGATTGAAGGGATGAAGAAAAGTACACGCCTGCATTACAAACCAGCGCATCGATATGTTTTGTCTGGCTTGAAATTTTTTCTACCGCTTGTTGTATTTCTATTACCTTCGAAACATCACAATGAATAAAGTGTGTTTGATCGAGCGGTTTTTC
>JBIIEG010000071.1:0-5537 GCA_044237955.1 Gammaproteobacteria bacterium | reverse complement strand
TGAATGGGTATAAGCGGCATTGTGTCGCACAAGCCCTTTATCCAACTAAGTCATCCAGCGCACCACGCGTTATCCCGTAGCAACACCATCCATTGGATGATGCCTGGTGATTTGAGGGATCTTTTTCGCCAAACCATCCGCGAGATAGTGATTATCAAAAGCTGAAACGTCAACGAAGGAATCCCTGCGGGCTAACTAAGATTTGGGAGGGGAATGAACCCCTCCCAAATCCGCACCTATAAAGCTGCATCACTTCGTTCGCAGCAGGCGCTCCTTCCGACCTAAAGGTCGGGGTCTTAAACCAGCAAGGAAGTATGGATAAAATGGATCCTGTGGGATGGCATTTGGCATATATGTTATGGCCTAGCTCCAAAAGGTTCTCTATTTGGAGAAGGTTCTCTATTTGGAGCAGGAGATTTTTTTAAACGCTTAGGGTTATAGAAAAAACTAGTAGAACCCTTACTAGTAGAACCCTCCTTTTTCACTGGTTCAGTTAATTGTTTCGCCATCTCTTCTAGTGCTGAAATATTAGTATCTACGAGTAAGATTGCGCCAGACAGACATTGTTTTTCCTTAGACAGGGATTCTTTTTCTACATCTTTTTCAAGCGATATAGCGATTTTTCCTAATTCTTGACTTAATGTTATTTTCAATCTCTCCATAGTTTCTAATGCGTCCTCGATATCTTTTTGTTTTTTAAGTGGATTTTTCTTTAAGCTTTCCGTCAAATCTTTTGCTTTTTCTAGCTCCATGTGTATTTTTATTTTTTTTATGAGTGTAGCTGCAAATAGCATGACTTCTCTTACGGCCACAGTCACCTCGTCGTTGATTTTTTTCACCATATTTATTTCTTTCTCTCCGATTAAGACTAGTTTTTTTTCTATTTCTGCTGATAGCACTGCTTTCATATTTTCTATCAAGTTTTTTAGTTTTTCTGCCATCGTACTGCGCTCGCCTACTGAATGATTTAAAAGTAGGTCTATCTCTGTTTGTGCAGACTCAACTTTCTCTACTATTTTAATATGCTCTTCCTTATTTATTGGCGTTTCCAACTTTTTTTCTTCTTCCTTTAGTTGTTTGTGTAAGTCCTGGACTCTTTTTAAGTTGGAGCGCATATTTCTTATTGCGCTCATCATTATCTCGACACTATTCGAGATGAATTTTCCTTCTTGCGCTACTACTACCACTGATTCTTCTGCTTCTTCTGCATTTTTTAGAAGTTCTGAATATAATTCCTCTGTTCTAAAGGTTTGCGCTAATTTTATTATTTCCTCATTTACTTCTGCCTCTCTTGTAAAGGTTTTCGTTAATTGCATCATGTCCTCATTTATTTTTGCGTTTCCTGCTACTTCTTCTGCTAGATTTTTTATCACTTGCAAGGCTTCTATTAATTCTTGACGAGATTCTTTTGCAGTTCTTGCACCGAGGCTTGCACATCGTGCTTTTGATTTAGCATAAACTGCTTTTTCAAATATGCTTTCTAATTTTTCATAAACGTTTTCCTCTTGTTTTTCCTCTGATAGATTTTTTATTAGTCCATCCAGCGCAGTCATCGCTTCTTTTGCATCTGCTGCTTCTTTTATAGCCATGCCTACTGCTTGTTTTAATTTTTCTGTTTCAGGAAGCACTACATTTTCTGCTGCAGCGGCCAAGGTTCGCTGTATTGTTTTATTAAGTTTGTTGAGATATTCTTTTTTTGCTTTTTCTTTTTTTGCTTTTTCTTTTTCTTTTTTAATAAGCGCAGTTAGTCTCCCGATTTCGGATTCAATATAATTCTTGAATAAGGGTGATATGGTTATTTTTTCAGGACTGATAAAAAACGTTCTTTCACTAGTATGGTGTTGAGAAAAAAAACTTGCGAACACATCAGCGGGAAAATCAGTGATGATCTTGTTAGAAATTCTGGTAAAAGACGTGTCTGGTAAGTCATCACCATCACTTTGATCTTTATGCAAAGATGCTTTAGTTGTTTCGTGATCTATGAATTTTGCACCAGCATCAAGAATAAGGGAACGAAGGATAATAGCTTCAGATAGATTCAAATGCGGATGATCGAGCCAATAAACAAGCACTCTTTTTATATTGTTTGGACCAAATTTTATAGTTGCATCTGCTGTTCTATATTCCGATAGTAATTTTTTTTCAGAATCGCAATGCATTAGTGCCGCTCGAACCACAGTCTTAATCTTGGGATCAGCTACAGGAGCTGTGAGGTTAGAAAGTGTGATTCTATCCTCCCCTTCTTCTTCAAATGAGAAGACGGTTTCACAAGAAAATAGAGATGTAACGATATCTTCTTCTGCTAGCGCCATCTTTAAAATGATTTGCAATATTAATAATTTAATTTCATTTTCCATCAGACGATCGGTTGTTGGTGCTGCTTCAGAGTCTTTATGTTCAGGTGCCGTATGTTCAAGTGCCGTATGTTCAAGTGCCATCATCTATTTCCTCATATTGTTTTAAGATGACTGATTGTAAACTTGTATTCTTAAGGCAATATTAAGGGCAACTCTCGAAATCCAGGAGGTATGGTTAAAAGTTGTGTATGGCGGTGGAAATGAAAAAAAGAAAGGAAGTAGGTGTGAACGAGTTTACAGGGGTGCGATAAAAAAGAGCGGGGTTTGTTGATGACGCATGCCAGGTTGGTGTTGGAGAATATGAGTCAGATTGCGGAGAGTTAGTTCGCCCATACATGCGTCGTCGCGAGCGTTCTGAAGACTAGCTCTCCGGCCGTTATCTTTTCTTATATTTTCCACCATCTTTTAGTTGGGTGGTGCACCCACAATGACGAGCGAGCGAGAATGTTTGCAATGGTGAGTTTTTTGGTTGACTAGTGCGTGAGGTGCGATACAACAAACCAATGCCACTTATCTAATCCTCGCACAACTTCCGTACATATATCCGCTGTTACCGCATCATTCTGCTCGGTCGCGGTATCAATCAAACAACGCAACTGTTCAGACACTGTATTGATCGCAGCGCATAATGCAGATATATGTTGTTCGCTTGCTTCAATATGCGTTGGGTAAGCAGGCAGAGAAGAATTTTTTGTCACAGCTTGCAGTGTCCCCTGCGCCATACCCCCTAACTGCATCACTCGCTCTGCTAACAAATCAGCGTATTGATCCGCATCCGTTGCTATTTGATCAAATAGCTCATGTATGGCGATAAAATTCTGACCTTTTACATTCCAGTGGGCTTGTTTAGTCTGTAACTTAAGATCAATTGTCAGTGCTAAAGCTTGATTCAGCGTAGAAATCAAAGGGCTATGGGTATTTGTTTTCACCATGACCAGACTATTTTTTGGGGTATTTTTGGTTTTCATTGTATGGCTTCCATGTTAGGTTTAATTGATGTGTAATTTTACCATAACCGTTTATTGAAAACGCTCCGAAGCGCGCTCACAAATACAGACAACTATGCTCATCATCCTCGATCGCGATGGTGTCATCAATGAAGATTCTGATGACTACATCAAAACACCCGCAGAGTGGATCCCCATTCCTGGCAGCTTAAAAGCTATCGCCGCGCTTAACCATGCCGGGTACACGGTAGTAGTTGCCACCAATCAATCTGGTATTGCGCGTGGGTTATACACCGAAGCAGGTCTGGCAGAAATTCATGCCACCATGCAGCGTCAATTAGCAGCGGTGGGTGGTCATATCGATGCTATTTTTTACTGCCGGCATCATCCTGATGAACATTGCGCTTGTCGCAAACCTAAACCTGGATTACTGCTGCAAATCGCAGCGGAATTTAAAATAGATATCGAAAAAGCCTTAATGGTAGGAGATGCGGCGCGTGATATCGAATGCGCGCAAGCAGTAGGTTGTCCTGCAGTGTTAGTTAAAACAGGCAAGGGGATGCGAACGCTTGAGGCAAAAAATGTGCCAGATGTGCCAGTTTTTGAAGATCTGGCAGCAGTGGTGGCGATGCTGGGCTGTACACCAACATTGATATGACGAAGCAGCAATTCCCGCTGCCTGTTTCCCCCTTAAAAAACCCCTGGTTTTGTATTCGAGCTTGTTGAATTAAATCCTATGAACAAACCGAGTAACAGCAATATACAAGTCGTCGTTGGCCTTGGAAAAACAGGGTTGTCTTGCGTTCGTTATTTAACCGCACAGCATGCTCATGTCGCGGTCACAGACAGTCGTGAAAACCCGCCAGGCTTAGCAGAAATGCGCGCACACTTTCCGCATGTCCCCCTCTCATTAGGCAAATTAGATGCGGATTTATGCAATCAAGCCGAACGCTTAATTGTGAGCCCGGGTCTTTCGCTTGAAGAGCCCGCCATCGCGGGCGCTATCGCCAAAGGCATTCCAGCGATCGGTGACATCGAATTATTCGCACTGCAGTCAAAAGCGCCCGTTGTTGCAATCACAGGATCCAATGGTAAAAGCACAGTCACCACATTAGTTGGTAAAATGGCGCTTCAAGCAGGGTTAGATGCACCTGTGGGTGGTAACTTAGGTACACCAGCGCTCGATTTGTTATCCGTACAAGCACCTGATGTATACGTACTGGAATTGTCGAGTTTTCAGCTAGAAACAACCTACTCACTTACACCAAAAGCCGCCGTGATACTTAATTTATGTGAAGATCACATGGATCGCTATCACAACTTTGCTGATTATTTGGCGGCAAAACAGCGTGTTTATCGAGGGTGTAGTGTGGCGGTCGTGAATAGAGATGAACCCAGTGAAATGGGTATAGACAATAAAACGCACACCATCAGTTTTGGTTTAGATGCACCCAAAGGAGAAAATTTTGGATTAAGCCTGGGATATTTGGCCAAAGGTGATACGCTGCTGATCAAAACGGATTTTTTAAAAATCAAAGGACGACATCAACTTGCCAATGCACTCGCAGCGTTAGCATTGGGCGAAGCCATTGGGTTGCCGATGGATGCGATGCTGGTTGCTTTGCGGGATTTTAAAGGCTTAGCGCATCGGTGTCAGTGGGTTGCAAGTGGTGAAGGTGTAGATTGGTATAACGATTCCAAAGCAACCAATGTCGGTGCAGCACAAGCAGCACTGGCAGGATTAGGCCCTGAAATGAAGGGTAAATTAGTGGTGATTGCCGGAGGACAAGGTAAAAATGCAGACTTCACGCCCTTGCGCCAAACACTGAAAAATTATGCGCGTTGTCTTATTTTAATCGGACAAGATGCACCATTGATTGAAACAGCATTGACGGACACTGTGCCGATAGAACATGCAAACACGTTAGAACAAGCAGTCAGTATTGCGCAACAACAAGCACAAAGAGGTGATGCCGTTATTTTGGCACCTGCTTGTGCGAGTCTTGATATGTTTAATAATTTTGAACACCGCGGGGAAGTCTTTATGAATGCGGTGAAAAACCACCTGCGTTGTCATTACGAGGACCCCACCCACTGAAAAGTAAGGGGGAAATATTAGCAAAGACCCTCTCACCCTCGTCATTGCGAGGAGCGTTTTTTGCTTTGATGCAACCCAGGAAAAAACCCAAATAAATATTTTGAACAGATCGCTTAATATTTTTTCCTGGATTTT
>JBIIEG010000107.1:0-4183 GCA_044237955.1 Gammaproteobacteria bacterium | reverse complement strand
CCAGCATACGTTCCATGTACTCACTGCTGAACATCATTAAAGTTGCTAACGAAACAAACGGCAATATTCAACTTATCGCGCGCATGTGTTTTGAGGTATCTGACAGATTGGAACTCAATTCCTTCAGAGAAACAATTAACGATTATCCTTCAGAAACACATTGGATGTTGTTAGCACGCTCTGCTGCTAAAAGCGCTTTGGATTTTCAACAGCGTGCGCTACCAATTGCCATTTACACCTTTAACAAAAAAAATAAACTGCCTCTGGGTACGCTAGATGCCTGGTTTGAAAAAAATGCTATCTTTATTGAACGCTGGAAATGCATTTTTGCAGACATGAAAGCCAGTCAATCCAAGGAGTATGAAATGCTGCTCGTTACGATGCGCGAGTTGGCGGAATTAGGCCTCGCAGTAACAAGCCATGTTTAATGTAGGTTGGGCTGAATGGTTTGTTGAAGCCCAACATATGCATGCCGAGCTTCTGTGTTGGGCTTCGAAAAACACTCAACCCAACCTACAGGGCCCTCTCCCTATTTCTCCATACAAAAAACCCCACCCCCACATTAGCAACCGCCACTAAGGCAAATAGCTGCACGGTTGTCAGACCCACCATCACCAATCCCATTGTAAACAATGCTGCTGACACCATAAAAATAGCGCCCATAATGTTGTTGCAGGCAATGACCTGAGAACGAACTGCAGCCGCACTTTTCATTTGCATCGCGGCATATAAAGGCACCGCATAAAACCCACCACACACTGAAAGCAACAACAAATCCAAGGTGATGCGAACACCTGAAAAAGTACTCAGAAAATCAGATAACGCCATCAACACAGCAGATGGATGGGCTAAAACACCATGACTCGCCCAACAAAAATCCAGTGCGAATAAAGACATGCCCCATATCCCTATCGGCACATATTTTAAATGTACCTCACCCTTTAATAGGCGATTACACAGCAAAGACCCTAATGCAATCCCCACTGAAAACATCACTAAAAATAAAGTCACAATATGCTCATTGCCCTGTAAAACACTTTTGGTATAAACCGGAAACTGCGTGATAAAAATAAATCCCACAAACCAAAACCATGAAATTGCCAAAATAACATCGAAAACAAAAGGATCTTTTTTAGTATCTCCCAACAAGCGCCCTGTCTGAATAATAAAATTCCAATTTATTTTTAGCGAAGCATCAGCAAGTGGTAATTTAGAGATGAACAAACTGCTGACAAAACCGATCAACGCTGCAACTATTGCAACACCACAAGCCCATAAAGCACCTTGGGTTGTGACACCCAATAGCGTGCCTAAAATAGTGCCTGCCAAAATAGCAATAAACGTACTGGCTTCTATTAACCCATTACCGCCTAACAACTCACTGGGTTGTACCAAATCAGGCAGTGCTGAATATTTGATCAGGCCAAAAAAAGCAGAATGGGTACCCATCAAAAACAAAGTCAGCATCAATAAAAAAATATTCTCCAAATAAAAACCCAGTGCTGCAATCAGCATAAAAATAATTTCTAAAAATTTAATGATATGAATAATTTTTGTACGATCAAATTTATCTGCCAATTGACCTGCGGTCGCAGAAAATAAAAAAAACGGCAGAATAAAAACGCCGCCTGCGATATTGATCAGCATTTGTGCATGATCTACTGAAGTAATCAATTTGAAGGCAATGAGTACAACGAATGCAGACTTGAAAATATTGTCATTAAATGCGCCAAAAAATTGTGTAATGAACAGGGGTAAAAATTTTCGACTGGTGAGCAGTTGAAATTGACTATGCGACATGTGATTTTTCCTCAAGTTCTTTTATTACATTAAAAAAAGCTTGCGGTGTCGGCGCTATTTTTTTCCGTTGATAGTCGAAGAAAACAATTCTTTCTTTGGCAGAACCCATGACTTTTAGCTGCGTTTGATTATCTATCTTGTAAACCAATATAGCGCTATGCCCGCCGATGTTTTCAACACCCATTTGAAATAATAATTCGTCATCAAAAAAAGATTCACACTGATAGCTCACATATAAGTCAGCAATGACCAAACCCGTGCCTGCTATATCTATTTCTGAAAAACCCTGGGCAGCTAAGAATTTCAATCTCACTTGATGCAGCATAAATGGCACTGCAGCAGCAGCCAGATGATTCCCGTAGTTAATATCGCTAATCCTAACTGGCATGGTGTAGGTGTAGATAAATTTTTGATCGGGTTGGATTTTTTTTGAGAGTACTGAGTTTTTTGACATAACACTCCGTTAAAATCATCGCATCGTCGTTCTGCTTGTCATTCCCGCGAAGGCGGGAACCCATCCACAACATGGCAGCGAATACATGGATAGATTCCCGCCTTCGCGGGAACGAGAGTATTATTCTATTTTTCGGAAGAACAACAAAAAACCCGTAAGCTGATCAAGGCAAACCACGGGTTTGGGTCGGCGCATGGAGTACACCGTTTACCTGAGCCCTTTTGTATCAATAATCGGAAAGTGACCAATTCGTTTTAGGCTTTCTACTTTTCTCGTAGACCTGCACACCGCGAACTGAGACAAGCTCCTAATCTACGTCTTTACCGGTTCAGGATACTATGTTCTTCGACTACGCCTACTCATATTTATAGTCCCTTCCCTGATCTTTTTCCATACGGATATCGCAGGGCATGTCGTGAATAGCTTAATGAATCTGCTTTCAGGGCTTGTGGTCAAGGATAGAATAATAAGAACACATGGATGTGCGACCCTGAAAGCAGATTCTTTAAGCTATTCATGACAAAAACCCTACCACCTCATAAACCCGCGCCAGCATTCCTTTAGCACGCAAACCCGCCGTTTCAGCCCCTGTTTGCAATAAACGCTGCAACGCCTGCTCATCACTGCGTAACGCATGATAACGCGCTTGAATCGGCTGCAAATGCGCGACAACCGCTTCTGCTACATCGGCTTTAAATTTACCATAGCCTGCGCCTTCATAGCTTTTTTCTAAGGCGGAAATTGTCTGACCCGTCACCGCGGACAACAGCGTCAATAGATTTGAAATGCCCGGTTTATCTTCTTTCAAACAGATTTCGCTCCCTGAATCCGTCATAGCACGTTTCAGTTTATTGCGGATAACCTCTGGCTCATCTAGTAACGCAATATAACTATGAGGATTCGCATCAGACTTAGACATTTTTTGTAACGGCTCCTGCAGACTCATAATACGTGCACCTTGCGGCGGAATATAAGGCTCTGGCACCACAAAAACCTCACCATGCTGATGATTAAATCGTATCGCCAAATCACGCACCAACTCCATGTGTTGTTTCTGGTCGTCCCCGACAGGCACACGGTGCGCGCCATAGATCAATACGTCCGCCGCCATCAACACAGGATAATCAAACAAACCCACATTGATATTCGCAGCATGTTGTTTAGATTTATCTTTGAACTGCGTCATACGATTGAGCTCGCCCATGTAGGTGTAGCAATTCAAGACCCAGGCAAGTTGTGTGTGTTCTGGCACATGTGATTGCGCAAATAAAACATTTTGAGCAGGGTCAATACCGCACGCGATATAAAGCGCTAAAAAATCATAACAGCGCTTGCGTAACAGCAGAGGATCTTGTGTCACAGTAAGCGTATGTAGATCCGCCAGCATAAATAAACAGTCATATTCATGCTGCATTTTGACCCAATTTTGCACAGCGCCAATATAACCCCCTATCGTTAATTCACCCGAAGGTTGAATACCGCTTAACACAGTGAATCTTTTAGTTTTATTTGTCATGGTCTTTGTAGTATAAGGTTTGCTTGTGAAAAAATTCTCGAAGAAAACTGACGCCAAATGAATATCATGTATTTTTCCCGCCCACGCATATTATCCATCCTGTTCCTCAGTGTTTTTACCACTTTTACGCTGTTTGCTCCAGCAGCCCTCGCAGCCCAAAAAACCAAGCCCAGAGAGGCAGCACCTGTCGATTTTAATTTACCCATATCTGGCTTTTCCAACGATCCTGCCATGGCCGGATTTGAACGACAATTCATCCCATTTTTGAAAAAATGGCGTGTGCCAGGCGCTTCTCTTGTGGTGATGAAAAATAATCAGATTGTGGCTAACCGCGGCTATGGCTGGACGGACAAAGAAGCAGGCGCGCTGATCAGACCCGACTCGCTGTTTAGAGTCGCCAGCGTCTCCAAAAC
>JBIIEG010000070.1:0-5720 GCA_044237955.1 Gammaproteobacteria bacterium | reverse complement strand
TCTAGTTTCATAGCGTTACCTTAACCACCAGGGAGAAGCATCTTTTTTACGACCTGCTAACAATCCGCTTAACCAGCGACCAAAAACAGGTACGGTAAAGCCATAGTAATGGAGGACAGCAAAAAACAGCATCGCCGCTAACGCCAGACCCATGGTCCAAAGCCTAATGTGCACTAGGGCCAATAAAACCGGAAAAGCAGCCCGCGCATCGATAATAAAAAACCGCGGATAACGCGCTGAGTCTCGCCAATGCGCATCAGGAGAAATTCTAGCCATGATCGTGTCCTGTTTGATCTTTTAACTATAAGCAAAAAATAATTCTAGCACTATATCCCGTCTGTTTCATATACCCATTCAACTTGAAGGTGCTGGTTTTGCACATTCAAGTTCAACGGGTATATAGGTAGGACAGCCTTCGCCTTTTGTAAAAACCCTATGCTACACTTTGTAGCTCATTCTTTTAAGATCCGAATCAGATGTCAAATCCACTACCCTCCTCTTTCCAACTCTATAAACGTCTCTTTCGTTCGGTAAAACCTTATCTGTGGTTTTTTGCAGTGGGTATCGTATGCACAGCACTGGCCTCTGGTGTGGACGCGGGTCTAGCCTGGATGATCAAGCCTATCATCAATCAAGGTTTAATAGCGCGCGATGCCGCATTCATTCGCATACTCCCTATTGCAATTGTGGGCATTTTTATTCTGCGTGGACTCCTCGTTTTTTTATCCAGCTACTGTATCCAAAATGTAGGCCGCAGTGTCGTCAAAGATCTGCGCCAACAAATTTTTTCGCATCTATTACGACTGCCTGCCAGTTTTTATGACGCCTCTTCTTCAGGCCAATTGCTCTCGCGCCTTATTTATAACGTCGAACAAGTTGCAGAAGCGACCACATCAGCACTCTTATTGATCGTACAAGAAAGTGTGCTGGCCATCGGATTAATCATCGTGATGTTTTTATTGAGCTGGAAATTAACCCTGTTTTTTATGGTAATTTTCCCTGGCATGGTTTTTTTATCGCGCTATACCAGTCGTCGCATCAGACGTTTGAGCACCAACGTACAAAAATCAGTTGCCGAAGTCAGTCATATCGCTGAAGAAAGTATCGAAGGCTATCGCGTTATTCGAACCTTTGGTGGTGAAAAATACGAGAGCGATAAATTCACAGATGCCACTGAAAATAATCGCCAGCGCGAGATGAAGATTGTCACTACCAATTCATTAGGTACCGCGGCTATCCAAGTGATTATTTCTATTTCTATTGCCGCAACTTTGATGGTCGCAACACATCCTTCGATGGCCGTATCTGCGGGTAGTTTCGCTGCTTTGATTACTGCAATGTTTACGCTACTGCGCCCTATTCGTCGTATTAACCAGACCAATAATTTAATTCAAAAAGGCTTGGCGGGTGCACACAGTATTTTTGAATTGCTTGATATTGTGCCTGAAAAAGATACCGGTACGCTGGCCTTAAAACGCAGCCAGGGATCTATCGATTACAAACAGGTGAGTTTCACGTATCCGCAAACAGAAAAATTGATATTAAACCGTATTAACTTTCATATTGAACCAGGTGAAACCATTGCTTTAGTAGGACGATCAGGCGGTGGCAAATCAACATTGGTGAGCATGTTGCCGCGATTTTATGATGTCACATGCGGCGAAATATTGATCGATGGTGTGAATATTCGCGACTATCAATTAACTGATTTGCGCGATCAATTCGCGCTTGTTTCACAGCAGGTAACCCTATTTAACGATACGATTGCGCGCAACATCAGCTATGGTCGCTTAAATCAGTTTGATGAAGCTGCGATCATGAAAGCAGCAGAAGCGGCACACGCGATGGAATTTATCCGCGAGCTTCCCGAGCAATTAAATACGTTGATTGGTGAAAATGGTGTGTTGTTATCTGGCGGACAGCGACAACGTATTGCGATTGCGCGTGCGTTATTAAAAGACGCACCGATTCTTATTTTGGATGAAGCAACATCAGCATTGGATACCGAATCTGAAAGACATATTCAGGCAGCACTGGAAACATTGATGCAGGATCGCACGACGTTAGTAATTGCGCATCGTTTATCCACGATTGAAAATGCGGATCGTATTTTGGTGATCGATCATGGTCATATTATTGAAACAGGCACGCATAACGAATTGCTTCAGAAAAATGGTCAATATGCAAAACTGTATGCCATGCAGTTTAAAGAACCCACAACAGCCACACATGAATCTGTTTAATAAAATCTGGTATCACAAACATCCCCTATTCTATTTATTAGCGCCTTTTTCAGGTTTTTACAGGCTTATTCTTTTTTTTAAGCATCTCGCCTACCAACTTCAACTCAAAAAAATCACACACCCACCGGTACCCACAATCGTCGTAGGAAACTTAACCGTCGGCGGCACAGGCAAAACACCACTCATCATTAGCCTGGCCACATTTTTATCTCATCACGGATACAAACCAGGCATTGTGAGTCGTGGCTATGGTGGCAAACCTGCAGAACTTCCGATGCATGTTGATGCGCACAGCAATCCACTACAAGCAGGTGACGAGTCTTTATTAATTGCTCAAAAAACAGGTTGTCCTGTTGTGGTAGATCCAAACCGCGTACGTGCTGCGCGATCATTACTGGCTACCTATGATTGCAACGTGATTCTGAGTGATGATGGTTTGCAACATACGGCGCTAGGACGTGATATTGAAATCGTTGTGGTCGATGGGATGCGGCGTTTTGGTAACGGTTGGTGCTTGCCTGCAGGGCCTTTAAGAGAACCTGTTCATCGCTTGAAAAAAGTAGATTTTATTGTCGTGCGCGGTGCAAAAACATTAGACATCAAGCAGGTAAATTCAACCCCTATTTTTGCTATGTATTTTATACCTGGGCAGATATACAACCTTAAAGAACCCAATAAAATATTCCCGCTAAAAGAACAGATACATGCCGTTGCAGGGATTGGAAACCCGCAGGCTTTTTTTGATCAGTTACGCACCATGGGACTTTCTATTATTGAACATCCCTTTCCCGATCATCATATCTACACAGCACAAGATCTTGATTTCGGCCCAGATGCAACGCTCATTATGACTGAAAAAGACGCGGTAAAATGTGAGCCATTCTCACAAAACAACCATTGGTGTTTGCCAGTTTTGGCCGATTGTGATTCAATGCCGCCACTATTACTCGACAGAATAAATCACATACGGTCTGCCAATATTGCTTAAGTGCAACAACCATACTAAATTCAAAGGAGAAAACTTTATGGCAAAGCTGCCTGATTTTTCAGAACTCACTAAAAAGTTTGATATACAAGGATTGGTCGACAGCGTTAAATCTGCTGTCAGTGGCGCCCCACAAAAAGCACCCGAAGGCGATGAAGTAGCAGCAAGATTTGTTGAAGCCATTAACATGGTGCAAAATTTAGCCACCGCACACGCAGAAGAGGCAAAAATGATCGCTGCGATACACACCAAACTCAATGCTTTATATAAAGATACACAGCTGATAAAAGAAGCAGCAACACTAGAAAAAAAAGAAACAACAGCGGTTGAAGATTCACACAAAGAACATCCACCAACTGAAAAGAGCGAACAATAAGCAAAACGAACAAGCAACAGGATTTGTTTGTTTTACACATCAAAAAGCATCTGTTAGAAATTAAGCCTCTTGTTTCAAATAGTATTTTTAGACAAGAAAGCGAGTTTTTAGCGATGCCCTTTGAACACCGTAACATTACGACTTACTAAACCGTCATTGTAAGAGAGCTTTTGCAACGACATATCTATAAACCAAACTTCTTATTCCCTACTCATGAAACTTAAAAAATTATCGCTATTACTTCCTGCAGCCACTCTTCTCTTAACAGCTAGCAACACCTACGCATGGAACCACGAAATCTCTGTTGGTTACGGCTGGGGAAATGAAGTCGAAAAAGACTACAAAAATAATGCGTATGTGCTCAGCGGAAAATTCTATAAATTCCCTAAAATTGATAACACACTGATCGCCACTATTGATGGCACCATTGCAAAGCTGCATGCTGATACGCCCGAAAATCAAAACGTAACAACTGCTTCAGTTGGGTTAGGTCTGCGTGCTTACTTTTTAAATCCAGACTCACATCAAACAAGACCTTACTTAGGAATCTCTTCCGGTCCTGCCTATCTGTCTTCAGCAAAATTTGGAGAACAAGATCAAGGTGGACATTGGGCACTACAAAGCACCTTAGAAGGTGGTATAGAGTTTGGTCTAAAAAATCAACGCAGCATCGATCTCAATTTACATCTCGTACATTATTGCAACGCGGGTCTGGCTAATCCTAACCGAGGTTTTAACGTACCGTTTGTGTTATCTGTCGGATACCAATTCTAGTTTAGGGTACCTCTATGAATTAGCGTTTTGTTTCAAGACAAGGCGCGCGAGTGATCCGGAGCGCAGTTTACACAGACGTAAATGAGCACCGGAATCATAATACTTATTTTAATTTTCCCATCAATCACTCAACACGAGAAAATACATGAAAAAAACCTTACTACTATCCGCCCTACTCTGCCCACTGATTTTCACCAGCGCACAAGCTCAAAATGGTATTTATGTTTCGCTAGAAGGCGGTATCGCTGAACAAAATGGCTTACCTACAAAAGAAGACGTAGGCGCAACCGATCTGAAAACAAGCTATGCACCAAATGCAGTACGTGCAAGTGTTGGTTACAACCATGATCTATTTTCGATTTTCGGTATTGGTTTTGAAGCAGGATTAGGTCAATACGGAAAAAGCACCTACACATATGCAGATGGCGCAGAAACAAAAGTTGTTGCACGCACGCTGGAGTTTTTGGCCGTTGGCACATTCCACCTCGATCCAAAATTCGATGTATTTGCAAAAATCGGTGGGTTAAGACAAACACCCACTATTTCCGGCAGAAATGCACCTGAAACAACCGCAAAAATCGCCACACAAACCGCGATTGGCGCCGCTTATAATTTCACACCCAACTTAGCGCTTACGCTAACCTACACACACGTTTTTGGCAGTCAGGTGAAAACCCTCAAAGAATTAGACGGCCAAGCACCTAGCCTGAATGAAGGCATGCTGGGAATACGTTATACCTTTGGATCTTAACTGTTTTACTGCCTCATCCGTTAAAAGCACCCTCAATGGCGTTTTTAACGGATAAGCAATTAACTTAAGACACCACTTGACTCTTTTCCCCGTAGTCGATTTAATTACCGCTTGTTGTATGTATCCCCTTCCCCATGGCTCGATAGCTCAGTCGGTAGAGCAGAGGACTGAAAATCCTTGTGTCGGTGGTTCAATTCCACCTCGAGCCACCATTAAAATCAAAGACTTACAGCACTTTCCCAATTTCCCTCAAAGACCCTTGCGGGACTTTTGCGGGAGCTAAGTTCACAAGTCAATCTAATTACCGTTAATGTAGGGCTACTTTTTTCTGTTCCACACACTCTATTAGCAGTTTCTATTAGCTTACAGAGTTCAGCACTTGAGTAGTGCGTCGTAATTCTACCAGATTTATGACCTAACAAATCTTGGCGGGTCTATGTCGTTTTGAGTGGGTAAATGAAGTCCAGTTTCCCGCATAAAAAGTAAATCATATCTTTATTTGAAATAAAGATAAAAAATTTATGTTTTCATCCAATCTACTCCTTCCGGAGGTGCTCGGTTGCTTGGATCGCCGATAAACACAAGAAGCTG
>JBIIEG010000069.1:0-5786 GCA_044237955.1 Gammaproteobacteria bacterium | reverse complement strand
TAGAAGCTCGGCATGTATGTGTTGGGCTTCATACAAACCATTCAGCCCAACCTACGCTACTTCAACAGCCATGGCTGTTGCTTCCCCACCACCAATACAGAGTGCCGCCACGCCTCGTTTTAGCCCTCGCTGGCGCAGCGCATGAATCAATGTGACAAGAATACGCGCACCCGATGCGCCAATGGGATGCCCCAACACACAAGCGCCACCATGTACATTCACCTTTTCATGTGGCAGTTTGAGTTCTTGCATAGCCGCCATGGCCACCACAGCAAACGCCTCGTTGATTTCAAATAAATCGACGTCTTCAACCGACCATCCTAAGGAATCCAATAATTTTTGAATCGCACCCACAGGCGCTGTGGTAAATAGGGCAGGTGCCTGAGAATGGGTCTTAAATCCACACAATCTTGCCAATGGGGCCAAACCTCTTTTTTCAGCTTCAGCACGCTGCATCAACATTAAGGCTGCAGCGCCATCGGAAATAGAAGCAGAATTAGCGGCTGTGACCGTACCGTCTTGTTTGAACGCGGGTTTTAACAGAGGGATCTTTTGTGGATTGGCTCTGAACGGTCCTTCATCTTGACTAAACAATTTTTCCCCTTCGGGCGTTTTAACGGAGATAGAAATAATTTCGGCGTTAAACAACTCTTTTTCGGCAGCGTTCTTCGCGCGATTTAAAGAAGCCAAGGCAAAGGCATCTTGCGCCTCACGGGTAAAATTAAACGATTGCGCACAATCTTCGGCGAAAACACCCATTAAAGCGCCTTTCTGGTATGCATCTTCCAAGCCATCAAAAAACATGTGATCGATCAGAGGTTGGTGACCTAAACGATAACCTTCTCGAGCGCCTTTGAGCAAATAGGGCGCATTCGTCATGCTTTCCATGCCACCTGCAATCACCACCTGCTGCGAACCCGACACCAATATATCGTGGGCCAGCATCACTGCTTTCATCCCAGAGCCGCAGACTTTATTGAGGGTTGTAGCGCCGACATTAGGCGGAAGACCTGCCTGCAGAGCAGCCTGACGGGCGGGCGCCTGGCCCAAACCTGCTGGCAAAACGCAGCCCATCAATACCTCGCCAATCTCTTCAGGACTGATGGCTGACTGTTGTTGCACGGCCCTGATTGCGACTGCGCCTAAATTAGGTGCGGTCAGACCTTTAAAAGCACCTTGAAAGCTAGCGATAGGGGTACGTAGTGCGTTCGTGATAACGATAGAATTAGACATTTTTCGTCTCTCTTTAAGCAACGTTCTAAATTCCTTCTCCCGCTATTTTTGTGGGAGAAGGTGCCCGAAGGGCGGATGAGAGCGCTGGTTGGCTGTTAGTCATTACCCTTCGCCTCCTCAAACAACGCTTTACCAATCAACATCCGCCTTATTTCGCTGGTACCTGCACCAATTTCATACAGCTTGGCATCTCGTAGCAGGCGTCCTGCCGGATATTCATTGATGTACCCATTCCCGCCCAAACATTGAATCGCTTCTAAAGCCATATGCGTTGCTTTTTCGGCACAATATAAAATCACGCTGGCAGCATTTTTGCGACTTATAAAGCCATGATCACAGCTTTTAGCTACTTGATAAAGGTAAGCGCGACATGCGCCCAAGGTGGTATACATATCCGCCAGTTTTCCCTGCATCAACTCAAACTCGCCGATGGATTTACCAAACTGCTTACGCTCAACCACATAGGGCAATACCAGGTCCATGCAGGCCTGCATAAGCCCTACGGGTCCTGCTGCTAAAATAACCCGCTCATAATCCAAACCCGTCATCAGCATTTTAACGCCGTCGTTCACCTCATAGATCACATTGTCGATTGGCACTTTACAGTTTTCAAATACCAACTCACACGTGCTAGACCCGCGCATACCCAATTTATCTAATTTTTGTGCTGTACTAAAACCCTGAAAACCACGCTCTATGATAAAGGCCGTGATGCCGTGAGATTTTGCCTCTTTATTCGTTTTGGCATACACCAACAATACATCGGCATCCGGGCCGTTGGTGATCCACATTTTGCTACCATTTAAAATATAATAGTCACCTTGTTTATCGGCGTGTAATTGCATACTGATTGTATCCGAACCCGCATTGGCCTCGCTGATCGCCAATGCGCCTACATGCTCGCCCGTCACCAGCTTAGGCAAATAACGCTGTTTTTGTGCTGTTGTACCGAAGCGATGTAATTGATTGACGCAGAGATTAGAATGGGCGCCATAACTTAAGCCCACCGAACCGGATGCGCGACTGATCTCTTCCATCGCAATGACATGCGCCAGATAGCCCATATTAGCGCCGCCATACTCCTCAGCGACCGTAATACCCAACACACCCAGCTCGCCGAGTTTGGGCCATAAATCACGCGGAAATGTGTTAGAGCTATCGATTTCTGCCGCACGCGGTGCGATTTCTTTTTGAGCAAATGCGCGAATGGTTGTACGGAGCATGTCCGTTGTTTCGCCTAAGTCGAAAAATAGATGATGATGTGTATCCATTTAAATTCCTTATCCGCCACCACCCCGTCATCCCGTGGAAGATCCAGGTCATAAGCGTTTTTCAAAAAATTCTTATCCCTATGATTATATTTTATTTTACCCTGCTATTATAACGAATCTCCCTTTCAATTCCGGATTTTATATAATGATCTACTCTCTTATTCGTTCACTCTTATTTTTATTACACGCAGAAACAGCACATCACTTTACACTCAAAAGTCTGAAATATCTTAATAAAATAGGGCTTTATCCTAAAAATAAGATGGATTCTGCACCTGCTAAAACGATCTTAGGTTTGTCATTTCCAAACAGCGTAGGATTAGGTGCAGGCTTAGATAAAAATGGGGAATACATCGATGCACTGGCCGCCTTAGGATTTGGTTTTATAGAGGTAGGAACTGTCACACCCAAACCACAACCGGGCAATCCAAAACCCCGCTTGTTTAGAATCCGAAAAGCACAAGCGCTCATCAATCGCATGGGTTTTAATAATAACGGTGTCGATAAGCTTATTCAAAATATACAAAAAACAAAATTCAACGGTATTTTAGGGATCAATATTGGAAAAAATGCGAGCACACCATTGGAGCATGCGGCGGATGATTATGTGATTTGCTTGCGTAAAGTTTATCCCTATGCAAGTTACATTACCGTCAATATTTCATCACCGAACACACCCGGTTTGCAGCAGTTGCAACAATCCAGCGATTTAGATGCACTGCTGCGCATTTTAAAAACAACTCAAATTGAATGCGAAAAACAGCATAAAAAATATGTGCCTCTGTTCATTAAAATTTCCCCTGATTTAACTCCTGAAGAAATAAAAGATGTCGCCGCTAATTTATTAACGCATCACATCGATGGTGTGATTGCGACTAACACAACGTTATCAAGAGAGGGTGTGGTTGGGTTTCCACATGCAGATGAAACCGGAGGCTTAAGTGGTGCGCCTCTTTTTAATCGTTCTTTAGAAACAGTGCGTTCTTTGTATGAACACTTAGGAACTAATATACCTATCATTGCTTGTGGTGGTATTTCATCCGTTGAAAAAGCTAAACAGATGTACAAAGCAGGTGCTAGCCTGGTCCAAATTTACAGTGGGTTAATTTATCAGGGACCTGATTTAGTAAACAAGATTGTGGAATCTTGTGAATAATACGACTTATAACCTGTGGATAATATTGTACAAAGCTGGCTTTTTAATTATCCACAGGTTAATCAACATTAAAACACAGGTTTCAATCAATCATACACACAGGACTTTTTGATAAAAAAATTCGTCTTTTATAGGCCTAACAATAAGTTATACACAGAAAAAGTACTCAGTAATAACAATAATAAAAAAGAATATAAAATATATAATTCTTAATAGCCTTCTCAAAATGAGCTTTTTTTCAAGACAAGGCACGGAATATTTTCATAAAAAAATTATAGATAAGTTGCAAAGCCCTATTTCTGTACTATAGTTTGTATTGTAGATATTTTATAAATCATACTTATGCCAATAAAAATTATAAATTCAATATGAGGTGTTATATGAAAACGTTAATAAAAAAATTAACCGAAGAAGAACTAAACCACGTTGTTGGTGGTGCTATCGAAAAGTCATACATGCCAGATTTTAAAAGTTTTCTTAATAAAGATCTTTTAAATAAACTTTTCGCCCTGTACACAGGGTGCCTAAAAAAAACTAATGAAGGAGCATTTAAATAAACTTTTCGCCCTGTACACAGGGTGCCTAAAAAAAACTAATGAAGGAGCATTAGAATTAGTAGTAAAGTAGCCTAAATCAAGATAGAAATATTTCAATAGAAAATAGGTATTAGCTCTAACTAAACGAAGTGACGGACTTTTACGTTACTTTGTTTAGTTTTTTTTAGCTCGTTGTACATTCCTTCGATTTTTTAACCAATCCACCCAAACACATTACACACTTTTTTGCGAGACAATGCCTTGACATAAAACAGTGTCTTGAAAGGCGAGTGGTATGAATTACTAAGCTGCAACGTTAATCCATACCCATTCAACGTGAAGGTACTGGTTTTGTATCTTCACGTTGAATAACAAAACCAGGGGGCTTTTAAAGGGGGAAGTTTGGCGATTAGTTTATAATCATGAATATTACAAAGACAACGCATTTACAACTATCTGAATGAAAAATTAAGTGAGAGAGAAACTTTATGAATTTTATTATTGGCATCGATGATTTTGGAAAAGTGATCGAAAGACAACTTAACTTTGTCGATAAAAGCCTGTTTATAAAAGAGGTGATGGATAATAGCAGCATTGAAGCGACAGTTATTACCCGCCCGCGCCGTTTTGGCAAAACGCTTAACCTATCCATGCTGCATCATTTTTTAGCGCCTGAAGTAAACCAGCTTCAAACAAAAGGCATGTTCGATCAGTTGAAGATTGCACAGGCGGGCAGTGCGTATATGAATCATCAGGGCAAATACCCTGTGATTTTTATTAGCTTCAAAAGTGTGCATGACTCTAAGTTCGCAGATGCGTATGGTCAACTGCGGACATTGATTCAGGCGACTTACCGAGAACATAGCTACTTAATCACCAGCACAAAATTACGCGAAAAAGAAAAAAAACTGTATGAAGCTATTTTAGACAGAGAGGTAACGGACAGGGCTGTTTTAGAAAGTTCATTAAAAGAACTATCGAGATTTTTACATCTACATCACGGTGTTAAGCCTTGGATACTCATTGATGAATATGACACGCCCATTCAGTCCGCTTACTTTCATGGCTATTACGAGGACATGATTGAATTGATGCGAGGGATATTTGGTAGTATTTTGAAAGGTAATACCGATATGCATCGCGCTATTATTACCGGCATTTTGCGGATTTCTAAAGAAAGTTTGTTCTCGGGAGTCAATAATCTCAAAGTATTTTCTATCCTCAATCAAGAATACTCAGAACATTTTGGATTTACAGAAACAGAAGTGGACGAAGCGCTTAAAAAATCAAATCTCGATGTTTTATCGCGTGAAATAAAAGATTGGTATAACGGCTACCACATTGGAAATAGTCAAATTTACAACCCTTGGTCCATTGCTAATTGCATCAATGCAAAAGGCGTATTGGGCCCTTATTGGGTTAATACCAGCAGCAATGATCTCATTAAATCTTCGATGGCCTCAGCGAGCGCGCTGGTGAAAGAAAAATTTGAGCTAATTTTAGCGGGCAAACCAATTGAAGAAACAGTTACGGAGAATATGGTTTTTGCAGATTTAAAAACAAACAGTGATGCGTTGTGGAGTTTGTTGT
>JBIIEG010000068.1:0-5788 GCA_044237955.1 Gammaproteobacteria bacterium | reverse complement strand
AAAAGTCATGGAGGCATTTTTATCCTCTGGGAATAAACCAGAATGGATGATTATGACGGTTTTACCCGTATTGCCGCCTGATTTACGTCCTTTGGTTCCCTTGGATGGCGGACGTTTTGCAACTTCCGATCTTAACGATCTTTATCGCCGTGTGATCAATCGTAATAACCGCTTAAAGCGACTATTAGAACTCAATGCGCCAGACATTATCGTGCGTAATGAAAAGCGTATGCTGCAAGAAGCCGTCGATGCCTTATTGGATAACGGTCGTCGTGGTCGCGCAATCACAGGTGCTAATCGTCGCCCATTGAAATCTTTGGCCGATATGATCAAAGGTAAAGGCGGACGCTTCAGACAAAATCTGCTTGGTAAGCGTGTGGATTATTCAGGTCGTTCTGTGATTGTGGTAGGCCCCACCTTAAGATTGCATCAGTGCGGGTTGCCTAAAAAAATGGCGCTCGAACTATTTAAACCCTATATATTTTCTAAACTACAACGACGTGGATTGGCGACCACCATTAAAGCTGCAAAAAGAATGGTGGATTACGAAGCCCCTGAAGTATGGGATATCTTAGACGAAGTCATTCGCGAACATCCCGTCCTGCTAAATCGCGCACCTACTTTGCATCGTTTGGGTATCCAGGCTTTTGAACCCGTGCTGATTGAAGGTAAAGCCATACAATTGCATCCATTGGTCTGTACCGCATACAACGCCGATTTTGACGGAGATCAAATGGCTGTGCACATTCCACTCACATTGGAAGCACAGCTTGAAGCACGTACTTTGATGATGTCTACCAACAACATTCTGTCGCCTGCCAATGGTGAACCCATTATTGTACCGACTCAAGATATGGTGTTGGGTCTGTACTACATGACACGCGAATGTATTAACGCCAAAGGTGAAGGCATGATTCTGGCTGATGCGGCTGAAGTGCATCGTGCGTATGCCAGTGGTGCTGTGGGATTGCAAGCCAGAGTGAAAGCGCGATTAAAAGCAGTCACCATTGATGAAGAAGGGAATACACACGAAAGTATCAATCGCTATGACACAACCGTAGGCCGTATTTTATTGTGGGAGATCGTACCCGAAGGTTTGCCATTCGAGCTGATCGATCAAACCATGACGAAAAAGGCTATCTCAAGATTACTCAATACCTGCTATCGAAAACTGGGACTGAAAGCAACCGTTATTTTTGCTGACCAGTTGATGTATACCGGTTTTAGGTACGCGACATTGTCAGGTGTTTCTGTTTGCTCAGATGACCTCGTGATTCCTGCCAGCAAAGGCAGCTTGATTGCTAAAGCAGAAGAAGAAGTGCGTGAAATTGAACTGCAGTGTACTTCAGGTTTAGTCACACAAGGTGAGCGTAAAAATAAAGTTATCGATATTTGGTCACATACCAATGATCAAGTAGCCAAAGCGATGATGGAAACCTTATCGACAGAAGAAGTAACGAACGCAGAAGGCAAAGTGGTTCGTCAGGCTTCTTTCAACTCTATTTTTATGATGGCTGATTCTGGCGCAAGAGGTTCGGCACAGCAGATCCGTCAGTTAGCCGGTATGCGAGGTTTGATGGTGAGACCCGACGGCAGCATTATCGAAACGCCGATTACCGCAAACTTCCGTGAAGGCTTAAACGTATTACAGTACTTTATTTCTACCCACGGTGCCCGTAAAGGTCTGGCAGATACCGCTTTAAAAACAGCAAACTCAGGTTATTTAACACGTCGATTGGTAGACGTAGCGCAAGACATGGTCATCATTGAGCATGATTGTGGTACAGAAGACGGTTTGATGGTTGCTTCCCATATTGAGGGTGGTGACGTCGTAGAACCATTGCGTGATCGTGTGTTGGGACGTGTATTGGCAGAAGATGTCTACCATCCTGAATCAGGCGAAATAATTGTTCCCCGTGATACCTTGCTGGATGAAAAACTCGTTGCTGAGTTGGACGAAAACAGCATCGACCGTGTGAATGTGCGATCGGCTATTACCTGTCGAGCCAGATATGGTGTTTGTGCCATGTGTTATGGTCGTGACTTAGCCCGCGGACATCTTGTCAGCAGTGGAGAAGCGGTCGGTGTGATTGCAGCCCAATCCATCGGTGAACCAGGCACACAGTTAACCATGCGTACCTTCCATATCGGCGGCGCGGCTTCCAGAACAACTGTTGCCAATAACGTACAAGTTAAATCAAAGGGTAATATCAAATTACTCAACATGCGAACTGTTCGTCATGATGCGACAGGTCACTTAATTGCTGTATCTCGATCCGGTGAATTGGCAGTCATTGATGCCAGAGGCCGTGAACGCGAGCGCTATAAGGTATTGTATGGTGCTGTGTTGAGTGTTGAGCCAGGCGCTGAAGTTGAGCCAGGACAAGTGGTTGCCCAGTGGGATCCACATACTCACCCCATCATCACTGAAGTTGCTGGTAAAGTGTATTTCAGCGATCTGATCGATGGCGTCACCATGATTCGTCAAACTGACGAAATGACAGGTTTAAGCAGCTTTGTGGTCACAGGTTCCAAACAGCGTGGGGCAGGTGCAAAAGACTTACGCCCCATGATTAAGTTGGTTGATGGTGCAGGCAATGACTTATGTCTGCAAGGGACTAATTTACCAGCGCATTATTTCTTACCGCCAGGCGCCATCGTAAACATCGAAAATGCTGCCAAGGTTGGTATTGGTGATGTTATTGCGCGTATTCCTCAAGAAAGCAGCAAGACCCGTGACATTACCGGCGGTCTGCCGCGTGTTGCCGACTTGTTTGAAGCAAGAAAACCAAAAGATGCGGCTATTTTAGCTGAGATATCTGGTGTGGTTGCCTTTGGTAAAGAAACAAAAGACAAACGCCGTCTCATGATTACGGGTACCGATGAAGAAACGCACGAAGTGCTCATCCCCAAATGGCGTCACGTCACTGTGTTTGAAGGTGAAAGTGTTGCAAAGGGTGAAATGATTGCAGACGGTGCACCAGATCCACACGATATTTTACGTCTGCTCGGTGTTCATGCCTTGGCAAACTATATCGTTAATGAAGTGCAGGAGGTGTATAGGCTTCAAGGTGTCAAAATCAATGACAAGCACATCGAAGTCATTATCAAACAGATGCTCAGAAAAGTGTTAATCACCTCGTCTGGCGATACTAGTTACCTAAAAGGAGAACAAGTTGAGCGCAATCTACTGCTTGCTGAAAACCTGCGCGTTAGTTCACTGAATGAAAATCGAGAACCTGCTACCACAGAGCCTGTATTGTTGGGTATCACAAAGGCTTCTCTCTCTACCGAATCTTTTTTCTCTGCCGCTTCCTTCCAGGAAACAACGCGTGTTCTGACTGAAGCTTCGGTCAGTGGCAGAAGAGATGAATTGCGTGGCTTGAAAGAAAACGTGATCGTGGGTCGGTTAATTCCAGCAGGTACAGGCTTTTACTACCACGAGCGACGCAACAAGAAGCATGCTGCTGCTATAACAGCCGAGCTAGAGGCTGAAAAGGCAATGACAGCAAGCGAGGCTGAAGAAGCCTTAGGTCAGGCATTGAGGTCTCCGCTATTAGAAATAGAAGCGCAAGAAGAAGGAAATGCTGGGGAAAAAGACAATTAAGCGAAGCATTTATAGCGCTTCCTTTGATTGTCCTGAATTGCAAGGAATATTTTAGAATTTTTATATAATCAAAATGATCGAAAATTTGCCGTGAAATCCCTTGACAGGGGTGGGGTAGCTACTCTAAAATCCCGCCTCCGTCGATCAAGATGACGCGTTTTAATTCATATCTAAGAGTGTTGGAGCAATAAAAAATGCCGCGAATTAGTCAATTAGTTCGAAAACCCAGAGAGCCGCGTGTTAAGAAAGGAAAAGCGCTTGCTCTGTCAGCATGTCCGCAGAGAAGAGGTGTTTGTGTCCGCGTGTATACAACGACCCCAAAAAAACCTAACTCCGCTTTACGTAAAGTAGCCCGTGTTCGCTTAACTAATGGCAATGAAATCAGTGCCTATATTGGTGGTGAAGGTCACAACCTGCAAGAGCACTCTGTGGTGCTCATTCGTGGTGGTCGTGTGAGAGATTTGCCAGGTGTTCGATATCACGTAGTGCGTGGTAGCTTGGATACCGCTGGCGTTTCGGGTCGTCGTCAAAGTCGCTCCAAATATGGAGAGAAGAGACCCAAAGGATAGTTTCAGTATTCTGTGCAAGAAAATACGCCATAGATTGCTATAGTGTATCTTATTACCGCTTTTGTTATCTCAGTTCGATCTTTTATCCTAAAGATAGTTCAGTAGTGAAAGCCAGTCATTGCTCCTCATCCGTTCTTCGGGTCATTTCTACCAAAGAAAAAGGGTTTGTGTGTGTGATCTAACATCTGGAGAGAAATCTGTGTCTAGAAGAAAAGCAGCCCCTAAACGGCATATACTTCCTGATCCACTATTTAATAGCGAGTTGGTATCAAAGTTTATCAACTGTGTTATGCAAAGCGGTAAAAAGTCGGTTGCTGAGAAAATTGTGTATGGTGCATTGGTGCGTGTTTTACAGCGCCAGAATCAAAAAGAAAAAGAGAGTGGTGATGGTGGGGAGGCAGGCGCTCCAGTTGCACAGCTGACACCGCAGTCCAAAGAAGTAGCCATCAAGTCTTTTATAAAAGCCTTAGAAAACGTCAGCCCAGCCGTTGAAGTAAAATCTAGACGTGTGGGTGGTTCTAACTATCAGGTACCTATTGAGGTTAGGCCGGAACGTCGAGTTACATTGGGAATGCGTTGGCTGATCGAATATGCCAATGGTCGCAGTGAAAAGACAATGGAAATGCGTTTGGCAAATGAAATTTTAGATGCGTTACATGGTCGTGGTGGTGCAGTTAAAAAACGTGAAGACGTTCATCGCATGGCTAAAGCAAATCAGGCTTTCGCACATTACCGCTGGTAAAAATCGCAAAGACGAGAATTGACATGGGTACTGAAATTAGAACAACACCAATCCATCATTACCGTAATATCGGTATTATGGCGCATATCGATGCGGGTAAAACCACAACGACTGAACGTATTCTTTATTATACTGGTGTATCGCATAAAATCGGTGAAGTGCACGAAGGCACCGCCGTTATGGATTGGATGGCGCAAGAACAAGAGCGCGGTATTACGATCACGTCAGCTGCAACCACTTGTTTCTGGCAAGGTATGGACAAGCAGTTTCCTCAGCATCGTATCAATATTATCGATACGCCTGGACACGTAGACTTTACGATCGAAGTAGAGCGTTCTTTGCGTGTGCTCGACAGCGCTGTTGCTGTGTTTTGCTCTGTGGGGGGTGTAGAACCGCAGACAGAAACCGTATGGCGGCAAGCAAATAAATATGGCGTGCCCCGCATGGGATTCGTTAATAAAATGGATCGTCCTGGCGCAGACTTTTTCAGAGTGGTCGGTCAAATTAAAACACGTTTGGGCGCAAACCCTATTCCTATTCAAGCACCCATTGGCGCGGAAGAAAACTTCAAAGGTATCGTCGACCTGATTCGTATGAAAGCCATTTATTGGAACGAAGCAGACAAAGGCATGACTTACGAAGAAAAAGAAATTCCTGCAGACATGAAAGATCAGTGTGATGAATTGCATGCTGCCATGGTAGAAGCTGCAGCTGAAGCTTCCGAAGAATACACAGAAAAATATCTAGAAACAGGTGATCTTTCTACCGAAGAAGTCAAAAAAGGTATTAGAGCTCGCACTATTAAAAATGAAATTATTCCCGTGTTGTGTGGTACAGCCTTTAAGAACAAAGGAGTACAAGCGCTCTTAG